>JACFNM010000770.1:813-1054 GCA_019454915.1 Chitinophagaceae bacterium | reverse complement strand
TGCTGGAACAGGGCGCGGCCATTACGTTTAACCGGGGTGACATTCATTACATTGTCACCGAATTTGGGATTGCTTATCTCCACGGCAAAAATATCCGGGAACGAGCGATGGAACTGATTTCAATTGCGCACCCCAGATTTCGGCCGTGGCTGGTTGAAGAAGCCAAAAAACTCAATTTTATCTACGGCGATCAGGCTTTTATTGACGGCCAGGGCGGCGAATACCCGGAACACAGTGAAAC
>JACFNM010000770.1:0-803 GCA_019454915.1 Chitinophagaceae bacterium | reverse complement strand
TCCGGCGAAGAAATATTGCTGCGGCCGGTAAAAATCAGCGATGAGCCACTGTTAAAAGACTTTTTCTACTCTCTGTCTGATGAAAGTTTGCAGCGGCGTTTTATGTCTATGAAAAAAAGCATTCCCCACGCCCGGCTGCAAGAACTGGTCGTCATCGATTATACCCGCGAGATGGTTATTTTGGCCGTGCATACCGTTGAAGAAATTGAAGAAGTGATTGGTATTGGCCAGTATAGTATTGACGAAGTATCTCACACGGCCGATGTGGCCTTTGCCGTTCGGGATGAGTGGCAAGGCAAAGGGATTGGCACGGAACTGCTTAAATTCTTAACCACGTTAGCCAAAAAACGTGGTTTGCTTGGCTTTACCGCTGATGTCCTGGCCGATAACTGGGGCATGCTGCGCGTCTTTAACAAAATGGGATTTGACGTTGAGAAGCATTTTGATGCCGGCGTGTACGAGTTGAAGATGACGTTTAAAGATGTGCCAAAACGTTAAAGCAAAATTGCTGCATCGATATTTTTTAACGAGCAGCCGGCCGTAGACATTTCCTGCACCAGAGTCCGAAAGGTTAACTGTTCTTCGTCAAAGACAATATGCAGTTCCTGAGTATCCAGCGTAATAGAAAAGCGTTCTACGCCAGGCAGGTTGCCAAGCAACGTCTCAAGCTTGCTTGCTACATCTTCCGTAAGCGATGGGACTCGTAGGGCTTTAAATTCCATACCTGGAGCAGCTCCTTTGGAAACGGGAACCCTCGCCGCAAAAGTTGAGCCGGTGGGGTTCTTGTAATAAGAATAATCAAA
>JACFNM010000769.1:836-1057 GCA_019454915.1 Chitinophagaceae bacterium | reverse complement strand
CATGTATCCGCTGCAAATGCTGAAATCTTGTATGGTAAAAGATTTGGAGGAGATGGAGGTTTTAGGAATGTATGAAGTTGCTCCTGAAGATTTTGCCCTCACAGAATTTGTATGTGTGAGCAAGCAGCCGCATCAGCAAATTATTAGAAACGGTCTGGATTTAATGTATAAAGAAATAGGATAAGACAATGGGTTTAAAGCAAAATTTACATAAGCTTAAA
>JACFNM010000769.1:0-806 GCA_019454915.1 Chitinophagaceae bacterium | reverse complement strand
CAACACATTCGGGGTCGCACATTAGAGCGGCAGATGATTTAAAAAGAATCATGAATACGGTGATTCTGGCCTTGGTTCCCGTTTTGATATTCGGGATTTTTAATACAGGGTATCAACACTATGCGGCTATTGCCGATGTGGCAGGAGACTCTTCCTTCCGTCAAGATCCATTAGGACATTTCTTCACTTGGAATAACTTCATGCTCGGATTAATTAAGGTCCTTCCGCTTGTAATTATTTCTTATGGAGTAGGACTGGCAATAGAATTTGTCTTTGCCGTTATTAATAAACATGAGGTAGAAGAAGGTTATCTGGTTACCGGTATGCTCGTTCCGTTAATTGTTCCTATTGACATTCCTTACTGGATGTTGGCAGTAGCGGTTGCCTTTGGAGTAATTATCGGAAAAGAGGTTTTTGGAGGAACCGGAATGAATTTTTTGAATCCTGCCTTAACCATTCGTGCTTTCCTTTTCTTTGCTTATCCAACTTGGATGAGTGGAGATAAAGTTTGGGTACAAGGCGCACAGGCCATGACCGGACAGCCCGATGCTATTTCAGGAGAAACGATTCTGGGAATGCTCGCTCAAAACCATGAAGTGGCTTATAGTGTTTCAGACATGTTCTGGGGATTCATACCCGGATCTGTAGGGGAAACTTCTACCTTCCTGATACTTCTGGGAGGATTATTCCTGATTTTTACAAAAGTTGGAAGTTGGAGAATTATGGTATCTGCCGTCTTAGGGGCTTTAGCAATGGGATTGATATTTAACGGAGTGGTGAATGCCGGATGGATTACAGAAAGCAGC
>JACFNM010000768.1 GCA_019454915.1 Chitinophagaceae bacterium | reverse complement strand
CGGGAGTATCGGCCAGTTATTGGGTAGGGGAAAGATGGGATCTCCAAGCGTTTCATGCAGCAGCCCGTGACATCCCGTTTCATGACCGGCGCCTTTCACTTTCTTTACCATTTCGGTGTTGTGCATCGCCGCATGACCTGTCCAGTAAAAAGTTGCGGGAATATTGTGCTTCTTCAAAATATCAAGTACAGGATCCGTGCCGTTCTGCACACCTTCGTAAAAGGTGGTATAGGAGCCGATATCGGTTTCCATGTCGAAGCCCAGCACAACATCAAATGACGTAGTATTTTTGACTTGCAATTGATCCATAACTTCTCTTTTAATGATCCAGGAAATGAGCGTCCATCCGGGGGCTTAAAGGAATAACACCACCGGCTGTAACTTCGTAACCGGTTTCTATCCGTAGCCCATGAAACTCAGGGTGTCCAAAAAAGCTGATGTCAACGCATATCATCATACCGGGTTGCAGTACATCGCTGCTGTGAGGTCCGAAAAAAGGAGATTCGGCCTCATGTAAACCAATGGTATGCACAAAAGGACAGACCAGGTATTGTGACAGGTTCTGCTCTTCAAAATAAGCCCTTGCCGGGGCATCCAGTTCTTTGCCGGTCTTTCCTGTTGCCAGACCCGCTTTGGTACGCCTGAAAGCTTCTTTAAGATGATCTATTGCGATCTGCTGCCTTTCGGTATAACTGCCCGAAACAGGAAACACATCTCCCACCACACCCGCATATCCGTTTACTTTGGGAGAGATGCCGATCATTACCAACTCACCGTCTTCCAGTACTTTTGAACTGGCTGTAGGCACCACGGCATTAGAACGTGCACCGCTACCCACGATCGTACCAAATCCAAAGCCGCTGGCACTACGGCTTCTTACGGCGTATTCGCCTGCTGCTGCTACTTCAATTTCGGATACTCCTTTTGTTGTTTTTGCTTTCATGGCGTCATATGCATCATCGGCGAGCTTAAATGCAGCACGGATTTGTGCTCTTTCCCATTCCGACTTTATATAACGCAGTTGTACGAATGCATCGGTAATGTCCACCAGCTCAACCCCG
>JACFNM010000767.1 GCA_019454915.1 Chitinophagaceae bacterium | reverse complement strand
AAGGTGCTATGAATTATTTAATCAAAAACAACACCCTTTTTCCGCCTTTATTAAGTGGGACTTTTGCGGCCGTTTGCTTAACTTAATGACATTGGCTTGCAAGCCTGAACCCATAAAAAAACCCTGACAGGGTTCCTCACCCTGTCAGGGTTGACCAACATACGTCCGGTTATGATTCTGGATTCAACTAATCAACCGTTAACAGCCTTACGCCTATTCCACCAGCCAAACAGTCACTCCGGCCTTTTCCTTCACCCCCTTTGCCTTAAAGTTCACCTTTGCATTGCAATTATCCTTCAGGTTGCATTTATCCTTCTTTGCTGTTATGGTAAATACCGCCTTGCCCTCTGCGTCTGTATTCTGGTTTGAAGGCTTCACCTTTATTTTTTTATTGTTACTCGTGGTTACTTTTCTCTTTACCTTGACCCCTTCAATACCGAAGCCATCCACATCAGTAACCATTACCGTCACCTGCCCTTCCTCACCCTTTTCCAGAAATAGTGAGTCCGGCGATACCGCTATTTTCTCCGCATTGCCAGGCACCCCGGGGGCGGGTGAAGAAGAAGGTGTAGGTGTAGGTGTAGGTGTAGGTGTAGGTGTAGGTGTAGGTGTAGGAACGGGTACAGTTGCTACAGGGGTAATTGACGGTGAGGGAACTGGTGTTGCCGGTGTGAAGGCGGGGGACTCCGTTGGCACAGGCAGAGCCACTACTGAACAGGTACCCGTCATCAATTGCGGGAACCCGGTAATGGTTGTCTCGTCATAAAAACTCGCCGTCAGGGTATCTCCGTCTGCCGCCTGTATGTGTTCATAGTCGAGTGTGGAATCGGCGCTTATCTGTATTGAACCCATGAATATACCCGTATCGGTGCCCATCTCCGCCATACTTACCCCTGCAATATTAAGCCGAGAGGTCTGCACATAAACTTTTTCTAAAAGCGTTTCCGCCTCTTTATGGTCTGCGTTCGACTCCGCATTATTGAGGGTGATTTCCGCATATTCCCCGAGAAGATATGCAGAACGGCTGAATGCAAGCGTTGCGTCAAAATTACTGAAAGAGA
>JACFNM010000182.1:2254-8347 GCA_019454915.1 Chitinophagaceae bacterium | reverse complement strand
CAACGGAAATTTGAACCGATATGCTTTTCTAATCACCCTGCTGCATGAATTGGCCCACCTGGTAGCTTTTGTGCAGTTTGGTAACCGGATTACGCCCCACGGAAAAGAATGGAAACGGGTCTATGGGAGTTTTTTGCACCAGTTCCTCCAGTTGGATATTTTCCCCGAAGATATTGCGGAGGAAATTGAGAGAACGAAGCATCGTCCGGCTGCGGGAAGTTGCGCGGAAGATGATCTGTTGCGAGTGTTAAGAAAATATGATGCCGATGGAGAGGGGAAAAAGTTAGTGGAAGAAATTCCGATGAACGCGATCTTCCGAACGGAGGACGGCAGGATCTTTCAACGGGGAGAACGATTACGCAAGCGGATCCGCTGTGTAGAAGTGGAAACCGGCAAGGTGTATCTGTTTAGCCCGGTATATGAGGTGATATCGGAATAAGCATACGTGGGTATGCTTCAGGATTTCGAAAGGATGATGGTGTACGTTCCGTCTGCTGCCGGTATCCCTGAGTCTGTGAGGAGATACGCGATTCGTAATGTAGTTGACGTCACTTCAAGCAGATCGAAGATCAGGGGTTCGTCTCCCACAGATGGGTTGAATTGTAGCGTTTTTTCATCTGTGCTCAGGTTCCAGGTACCTGTTCCTGCTGACGAAGGATCGCAAATCTCTTCTCCTTCTTCAATCGCGTAGCTATTGTCCGCGTTGAGCGTAAAAATGTTGTCTTTCAGACATACGATTTTTGGTACGGGAAGATTGATAACGCTGATTCCTTCTGCGTTTTTTACATCGGATACGGCCCATTTATTCGACAGCAATTCTTTTTTATCAACGGTTTGGCGAACTTCTTCTTTTTTACATGAAAGCAAGACTGTTCCGAAAAACAGGAACGTGAGTAGTGCATATTTACTGAGATAAGAGAATTTAGTACCCATGAGGTAGTTGTTAAAATTGTAAATAAAAACTGGTCGGTATTTTTAACCCAACCCAGAGAAAAAAGTTAAAGAATGCTACCCGGTACGATTAGCTCAGGAGAGCGATTGTGCCATATAAGATAAAATAACCGATGGCCACAAAAGCAAAAAAAAGTTTATCTGCATTTTTCATATTTGGTAAAAATTTTATGTCTTGTTTCTTAAAACAAACGTATAGTATAACACGTTGTTGCGGAACAAGTATTCTTTTTCCTGTGCGGGTAGTTTTTTTGACTTTAATCAGTAAGACAGACTCATAATTCGTGCCAGTTTGAATTGACGAGGCCGCAAGAGAGACATTTTTAAAAAGTTTTATCTCATCAGTAAGGTAGTACCCTTTGATCGGAATTGCTGGCCTGTGTCTGTATGGATATATTCCAGCGTCCAGATATAGGTTCCGCCGGGCTGCATCTCGCCTTTAAAGGTGCCGTCCCATTTTTCACCCCGTTCTCTTGCTTCAAATAATTTTTCGCCATACAGGTTATATACCCTGAAAAGGAGATCCCTGGCTTTGTAAGCGTTAAGGGGATACAAATAGTCATTCAGGTTGTCACCGTTAGGGCTGAAGGCGGACGGCACATCAATATAGCAATTACTGATCAGCATCATTTTCTTATTCAGGGTGTCAGAGCAGCCAAGTTGATTAGTGACAACAAGTTCTATGTTTAATTCCTGGTTAGTTACGGGCGACGAATAGATTTGCCGGACTGGTGATTGAATCGTGCTTCTTCGCCCATCGCCCAGGCTCCAGCTCCAGGAAATGATGTGTCCGATACTCTTATCCTCAAATGATACGGTATCCCTGGGGCATACGAATTCGGGTATTGCAAAGTCCGCCCTGAGATCATTGTCGAGGAAAATTTCAGCGGAGGAGGTATCGCTGCATACCCCATTCGATACCAATAGGGTTGTGTTTTTTGTTCCAAACACCTGATAAGTCATCTGTGTGTTTTTGCCGGATGATGTACCGGAATCATCAAATACCCACGACCATTGGTTCACTTCGTGCAGTCCGTCATGAGTGTATATTACGGTATCTGAGTCGCAGCCGTAAAGGATAGTATAGTCGAATTTAGCTGAAACGGTATCTTTTGTGTGAAAGGATACGCTCATTCCTGCAGGGCTTTCCTGTCCACATTCATCTATGATGCTGTTCCCGTCATTCCCTTGTTTTAGTTGAATGGTAAAAGTGCCTTTTTGGATAACAGGCTTGTTCAAGCGGATATTGATATAGTTACTCGTGCCGTTAGTATTGCATTGACCTGAGGCTGAGGTGATGGTTATTTCGGGGGAACCAGTTAGCATAAAATCGCTTCCGTCGGGAGAGACAGAATTGCAGCGAATCGGTTTTTTAAAAAAAAGTTGAATGATTTCGGGTTTACATCCGGGGTTGAGCACACTGTCCATGGGAGTGGGTTGCAACGTTTCTACCCTGAAGAATAACTTCTCGCCCTCTGCTATCTCCCGGTCACAATTGTCAAGTAGGGTATTTTGGTCGGAGCCTTTTTTAACGGCAATGAAATAATCGCCGGGGAGAAGTGGCTTATCAAGCCTGACCACTATTGAATCGGTGTCGAATCCCGAGTCGCAATTGAGTGATGACGCTTCCGTGATGGAATAATTGGCATCAGACAATATGAAATCGGATCCGTCTTTTGCCAGGGTATTGCATCTCATTTTCTTATTTAACGTGATAATGATATTGATGCCATCACAATAGGCCCGTGATTCTTTGAGTCCGGGGATTTTGGGGTCGCTAATATTGGCGGTACCACCGGCAAAATTGAGTTTATATCCGCTTTGGTTGTTGGATGTGAAATGGCTCACTAACAAGAGGTATTGATGACCCTCAATGATTCTCGGCATTTTGCTTTTGTTCGGATAGCTGTAACCGGCACAATTGATGAAGGAAGTTGCGTTGGCGGCGGTGCCGGTAACGCCCGGGTTGGCAGACCAGTTGCCGGCAACGAAGAGGCTACGATTGCTGTAAACGTCATCCGGCTCGTGGCCGGTAATATCGAACAACTGCCAGTCGTAATCATCTGAGTTTGTCAGGGGAGTAATGGTAAAACCTAAAGTGCCGGTAGTGTAACAGGTAAACTTATACCAGAACGGGTTGAGATCGCCGTAATCTGCATTATCAAATTCGCAACCGGGAACGGGTATTGGTCTTCCGCCACATGCCGGAACCGTTTGTTGGGAAAAGGTTGACGTGCCACAAACCGGAAATGCGGTGTTGGGGTTCTGGCCCAAGTTGCTGCACAATTGCGCCCGGGCACTATTCCAAAAGAAAAGGCTGATGAATACATAAAGAATATTTCTCTGCTGAAACATGGTAAAAGTTGAGGGGACACGGATTAGCCGTCAAAGAAACTGAATTTCCTCAAAACCCAGTTTCACTTTCGATTTGAATAGGCTTGGGGTTGGTAATGGTTGACGTGCCAGGTAAAAAAAGGTAACAAAACGACAACATTGGGATATAAATAAAAACACCCCGCGGACATCAGTCAGCGCTTCCGATTAAGAGTATTTGGCACATTCCATGGAAAACGCCGGCTGGAAATTGATAAATGATAATTAAAACAGTTGTTAAAATGATAAAAGTCAATATGTTATTAGCAATGGCTATTCTGCCATTTTTTGTGTTGTATAATCGGGAATTCTTTTATACCTTGCACTCCCAATTTACTTTAAGAAGTAATAGTCCTTTTACACTGGTCTTTCTCCAATGGTCTTTTGACAAACCTCCTGTTGAATTTTGCCGTAAGTGTTTTTAGAAATGACGGGAAAATTTTAACGTTTAGCGATACCGCGTCTTTATCCCAATCTCCTCTCTGAAACCTTTTGTAAGTTCATTATTGAAAAGAATCATATGAATCAATTCGTACGCAATTTCATTTTGGGGTTTGGCTTATTCCTTGTGAGCGGTGTTATCAAATCCACTCAGGGGCAATCAGTTTTTGATCCTAATGACCCGATTGTCATCTACAATCCGGCTAATCCGCCCGTTGAGCCTCCTTTTGGACAGGTGGGGAAATGGGTTAAAAGGAATAGGCTCGGTTGGAACACATCCTCCTTCAAGGCTTATATTTATAAAGGAGTTCAATTCAGGTTGAAATGGCCTAAAAATTATGATGCTTCGGGTAATACTAAGTATCCCCTTTTAGTCTTTTTTCACGGAAGAGGTGAGTGGGGAAATAAATACGATAATGAGTACCAGTTGTATCATGGTGGGCAGAAACACAGTACTGCAGTTGATAATGGGTCGTTTAATGGATTTTTATTATACCCTCAGGCTTCTGCATTATCAGGTCCTTGGTCTATGGAGGAGACCCAATACGTTATGGAATTAGTACAGCAATTCCTCATTCCTGAAGTAAATGTGGATCCATTCAGAATATCGGTGAATGGTCTTTCGGCAGGAGGACTGAGGTGCTGGACAGCGTTAGAACAATACCCTAAATTAGTTGCCGGTTGTGTACCAATGAGTAACGCAGCGTCAAGTTTTGCACCTCTTGTTACGGCGAATAAATTTACACCCATTTGGCTTTTTCAGGGAGGTAAAGATACAGATCCCAAGCCAGAGTATTCACGAGCCCTTAAAGCTTCTGCAGACAATGTAGGGGCCAACTTTGCATATACGGAATATCCGAATTTAGGGCATGCTGTTTGGGATGCCACCTGGGCTGAACCGGATTATTTCCCTTTTTTGATGAGAGCTAATAAAACCAATCCTTGGCCGTTGTATGGGCAAACTGAATTTTGTAATAATGGACCTGGTTCTATTAATACCACTATCGGTGTTTCAGCCGGTTTTACACAGTATCAATGGCAGAGGAATGGTACAATTATACCTGGAGAAATTCAGAATACTTTGACCGTTACGGATACCGGAACATATTCTTGCCGTATAAAAGATGGAGCAAACTGGTCGTATTGGTCACCGATCCCTGTTCAGATAAAATATAAAACGGGTACAGTTCCTCCAACGATTAAAATGACTGAATTACAGAGTTACGTGCTACCATCGCCCGACGGTAACACGACGATAAATTTGGAAGTTCCTGCGGGATATATTAATTATAAATGGGAGAAGGTGGGCTCAACTTCCTCTATCAGTGTGAGTAATGTGCTGAATGGTGTTGGCCCCGGAAGTTATAAGGTGAGAGTTACAGAACAAGCAGGCTGTGCCGGCGCATACAGCGATCCCTTTACAGTTATTGATGCGAATGGGCCTAACAAACCCGATCCGGCAATTAATCTTCTGGCGAGCCCGCTATCTTTTACATCAATGAAGTTGAACTGGAGCAGCAATCCAAGCGCACCTTACCCCGCTACCCATTTTGAGATTTACGAAGCAACCCGATCTGGCGGCCCCTATAAATTTGTTAGTCTGGTTGATGGAGGTATATTCTCGTTTGTAAGAGAAGGCTTAAAGCCAGGAACGAAATATTATTATGTAATCAGGGCAATAAATAATACTGCCGCCTCTCCTGTTTCGAACGAAGCTTATGCCACTACTCAAAAAGATGTTAGTCCACCGACCGCACCACAGAATTTAAGAGTTACGGGAACTTCCAGAAATTATGTGGCCATCGCATGGGACGAATCTATCGACGATATAGGAGTGGATCATTATGAAATATTTGTCAATGGAGTTCTGTCTCATACTACTTCTGCTAAGGAGTATACTGTTTATGGATTGAATTACGGAAGTTCTTATAATTTTACGGTGAAAGCAGTTGATCTTGCCGGAAATAAATCAGCTCCCAGTAATCAGGTTACTACACAGGCTCTTAATAAAGGTCTGAACTTCAAGCATTATATTGGTACCTGGGATAATTTACCTGATTTTGATTTACTTACGCCTATTTCAACGGGGGTCGTTCCC
The DNA here is from genome assembly GCA_019454915.1 of Chitinophagaceae bacterium. Lineage (GTDB taxonomy): Bacteria > Bacteroidota > Bacteroidia > Chitinophagales > Chitinophagaceae > Agriterribacter. The sequence goes on along the minus strand of JACFNM010000182.1, from coordinate 2,484 downwards.
AATGTTACTTTGGCGAATACCACCCAGGCTGAAAATTATGCTTTTTTGTGGGAAGGATATATCAGAATTCCGTCCACTGGAAATTATACTTTTAGAACAAGATCGGATGATGGTAGTAAATTATATCTGAATACTACATACGGGTATACCAAACCAGCTTTAGTGGATAATGATGGATTGCACAGTGCTCAGAACAAAGATGCCAGTATTTACCTGACTGCGGGTGTTTA
>JACFNM010000182.1:0-2154 GCA_019454915.1 Chitinophagaceae bacterium | reverse complement strand
GATTGCACAGTGCTCAGAACAAAGATGCCAGTATTTACCTGACTGCGGGTGTTTACCCCATAGCTATAACGTTCTTCCAGAAAGGTGGCGGCGCGGAAATGGGCATTTCCTGGCAAAAAACTTCAGGTTTAGGACAGTTTGGTTGGGGAACAATTCCGGATTCGGTGTTTGTAGATCAGTCGTCTCCTCCGGCAGGTTCCGTACCTGCGAAGCCTTCAGGTTTAACTGCAACTGCTGTGTCCTATAAGAAGATTAATCTTTCTTGGTCAGATAATAGTAATAATGAACAGTCCTATGAAGTGTACCGATCCACTGATCCAATGGGCAGCTTTACGACGATTGCGGCGCTTCCTGCTAACACCACGTCTTATGCCGACACTATAGTGGAACCTGCTACGACCTACTATTATAAGATTAGAGCTATTAATCAATATGGAGAATCCTCATTTGACAGAATAGGTCAGGGATTGGAGTATGCTTACTATGAAAAAGATAACATGAGCGTAGTTCCTGATTTCAATTTGCTGACTCCAAAAAAGACCGGAAGAGTAAGCACTTTTGGCCTTGGGATGCAGATGCGTCCGGATGACTTCGCCTTGAAATTTGATGGTTCAATCAATATTAACAGCTCTGGCAGCTACATGTTTTACCTGGATTCTGATGATGGTTCTTTGCTTTACATTGATGGCGCACTTGTTGTTAATAATGATGGATTACATGGTTCAGGCGGCGCCAACGAAAAATCGGGAACTGTCTTTTTGAGCGCGGGAAGCCACATAATTCAGGTTTCCTATTTTGAACGGGGAGGTTCTGAGGTATTAAATGTTAAATACGGCAGTAGTGGTCTTGGTATTACCAAGCAATTTATTCCTGCAAGCATTTTGGGAGAATCTTTTGCAAGTGCTACTACTTTAAGCGCACCCGTTCCTCCATTACCGCCGTCCGGCATGACAGCGGTGGCTTTAAGTAATTCTGCGATTAAAGTGTCTTGGGTGAATAATGCGGAAAATGCAACTGAGGTTGAACTTTATCGATCCTACAATGGTGATCACGATTATGTACTATTTGCTAAGTTACCTGCGAATACGACATCTTATAATGATAATGGTTTGTATCCCAGTTCGCTGTTCTATTATAAAGTGAGATCTGTTGGTGAGGGGGGTAGTTCTCTCTTTAGTAATGAAGTAAATGTCCGGACGCTGGGAGTCGTGCCTTCCATGATACCGATTGAAGATGTGTATATTCGTTATGATGCTCAGGTACAATTGAAAGTTGAAGCAAAATCGGGAACTCCTGTTGCTATTACTTTACAGGCAACTAACTTGCCGGCTTTTGCCACATTTAATCAGACGCAAAATGGTAAGGGGGTCATTACTTTTAATCCCACTATTTCGGATATCGGTATCTATAAGAATTTGAAGGTTACCGCATCTAACCCGCAGGGCAATAGTAATACAACTCAGTTTGATTTGATTGTAAATGAGAATTACCCACCACATATTACTCCTGTGGCAAATGCTACGGTTGAGGAGATGGGCACATTAGTGGTTAATCTTTCGGCGACAGATTCGGATCCGGGCGATGATTTAAGATGGACATTTTCTAAATTGCCAGGTTTCGTGACTGCATCCTCAACTAACGGCGGGTCGTTATCCTTAACGTTTGCGCCAAAAAATAAGACCGCAGGCGAATACCTGATTAAAGTCGGGGTAGACGATGGCCGTCACGGAAAGGATACTACATCTTTCGTCTTGACAGTAACTCCAATGCCCATCACGAATCCCGATGACGGTACCGTTCCCATTAAGCCGAACAATTTTACTGCTACATTTGTTAATAGTCTCAATGGTGTCAAATTGGAGTGGACGAACGCAGCCTATAATGCCGTTAAGAATGAAATTTACCGTTCTGATTACATGGGAACCGGCTACGTACTATTGAAGGAAATAGCAAAAGACGACACTTCTTATGTTGATAATAGCGTAGTCGGTAATAAAGTTTATTATTATCTGATACGTGCGGTAAACGCCAATGGTGGTTCGAATTCATTAATTGTGAAAGTAAATATACCAAATAGAGCACCGTTTATTATTGTAGATGATATATATGCTAAGGCTGGAACAACATTAAGTGTTAACGTTTTAGCGACGGATG
>JACFNM010000766.1 GCA_019454915.1 Chitinophagaceae bacterium | reverse complement strand
AAGGGTAATTTTAGGCCGATTGACTATCACATCCTCATCGGTGTAGGGAAAGCGCCGGCAGTCAGATGGTCTCACTTCATAAATCGTGCACCGGTTATCGCCTCCAAGAAATGGGCAGGGTGTTTGTTTGACTACAAAATCGCCGTCTTCATCCAAACGCAAATAGGTGTCAATCAATTCACTCTCCTTCATCTTCAGATGCTTACTGATTCGCTTTATATCCGGCGTCTTGAACCTTGGAGAGTAATTTTTGCAACAGGCAGCACAGTTCAGGCAATCAATGTGCGAGAATGCCTCTTCGTGTAACTCCGGTAGCCGTTTTAAGATTTGATTCTTGTTACCCCGCTGAAGCAAACGCGCATAATCCTTAGCGTGGGAAGCCGATTTTTTTTTCCAATCTACTCCTTTCCATTTACCGGCTATAAAAGCGTCCTTCTTTTTCGCGTTTTCTTTCATCCGTATAGATTACTTACCACTAATTGGACTGGGAGATTATCATTCCAATCTGCCTGCAATATACAGCGGAGTTATTTCATTGAAAACAATTAATTTCGCACAGATTTTTATGGAAGCATTAAGAGAGTCTCTGTTAATAATGATCAGCGCCCCGATATATATTGTAATCATCGGGCTCGAAATATTATTAAGTAACTACCGGCACAAAAAAGCCTACGGTTGGAAAGATACGGCCTATAATATCTATCTGATGTTGCTCAACAGCGGGGTGGATTTACTGTTCAGAGCCGTTTACCTGATCATATTAAATTATTTATATTCCATCCACCTGATATCTTTTGATAATGTAATTGTCTATTGGTTATTACTGCTGCTGGCAGAAGATTTTCTATATTATTGGTTGCACCGTTTCGATCACGTTATACGTTTCTTTTGGGCAGTTCATGTTACCCATCATTCCTCCGAAAACATGAACTTCACGGTGGGTTTTCGCTCTTCTGTTTTTCAACCGCTCTACCGGTTCCTGTATTTTATACCCCTCACTTTGATCGGTTTCAAACCGCTGGATATCCTGTTCATCTATTCGGCAACCCAAATCTGGGGAATA
>JACFNM010000765.1 GCA_019454915.1 Chitinophagaceae bacterium | reverse complement strand
GTTTATTTTTTAAAAATCTGAAAAACATCACGCTCGAAGGGAACAATTCCACTTTTGTTTTTCATGGGAAGATGATTACCTGGGTCATAGACAGTTCCGAAAACGTACGTATTCAAAACCTGTCGGTTGACTATGAACGTCCCGGCATGTCGGAAATGACCTTAAAAGAAATTACACCTCAATACGTAATAGCCGAAGCCCATCCTGATTCCAAATTTGCCATCATTGACAATAAATTAATCTGGTATGGCGAGCAATGGATGACTCAAAACTTCCATGCCATACTGGTGCGTCCGTCGGAAGGGATAATGCTGTACAGCAACTGGAATTTCTTTGAAAATAGCAGAGCGGAGAAGATTGCTCCATTAATAGTGAAGTTCAGCGGTGATTTTTCAAAATTTAACGCACAAAAAGACGATGTGCTCACTATTCGTGATCGCTATCGGGACTATGTGGGCGCTTTTCACAACCGCTCAAAAAATATACAACTCCACAATGTGCACATGAATTCCATGCACGGGCTGGGTATCGTTTCCCAATTCTGCGAAAATCTGACTTACGACAGTGTATTCGTAGAACCCGCCGCAGGCAGCGGGAGAATCATTTCTTCCTCGGCTGACGGTATGCATTTCTCAGGGTGCAAGGGCCGGATTACCATCGATCACTGCCGGTTTCGGGGTATGCACGATGACCCGGTAAACGTACATGGTACGCATCTCAAAATCACTGAAATTATATCTCCTCAAAAACTGAAAGTCAGATTCATGCATCATCAAACCTACGGTTTCCCTGCCTTTTCCGGTGACGACAGCGTAGCATTTCTGCGTTCCGCCTCATTAAAGATATGCGGAACCGGCAGGGTGAAAACAGCTCAATTGATCAGTGAAAGAGAAATGATCCTGGAGATGGATAAATTATTACCCAACAAATTAAAGGAAGGGGATGCCCTGGAGAATATCACCTGGACTCCTTCGGTCACGATACGTAACTCCCGGTTTGAAGGCACAAATACACGCGGCACTCTGGTCACCACCCGAAGAAAAGTACTTATCGAAAACAACGTAT
>JACFNM010000764.1 GCA_019454915.1 Chitinophagaceae bacterium | reverse complement strand
CTGCTGGGAGGAACATTACCGTTGGGAGAAGTGTATTCTTATGAAGGAGATACCACCTGGTTAAGGATGGATCAGTTAGATAAAACACCGGATGTAAAATACCGGAGGGCATGGACGATGGCAGAGCACTGCGGTAAGGTATTCTGCAGCACGCTTCCTTCGGGTAAGATATATGGCTTTGAAGCCGGGAAGTCCGTCATGTCCCCTGATGAGGTTCCTTCCGGCTGGCAGCATGTGTCAGCAATAAAGACAGCCGATCGTTTGAGATTATTTATAAATGGTGAATTGGTGAAAGAAACCCCCATTCCCGCTTCAATGAAATTTGATCTGAATAGTGAGTTACCCATGAAGATCGGCTTTGGTCCTAATGATTATTTCAACGGACGCATGAGAGAGCTCAGGCTTTATAACCGGGCATTGAACGAGGGAGAAATAAAAGAGCTGTCGGCTAAATAAAATGTACCGCTATGCTTGCTGCATCTTTTAAAAAAAGATATCATGGTATAAAATTCAGAAGGATATATATTTTCTATCTTTTTGTTTTTGCAGCCTGCCATCCGTCAGAAAAACGCGATTCGCTGATCATTAGTGATTATAGAATATTTTATGACGGGCAGGACAGCGGATACAATACGATAGGCGGCCATTTTATTTTTAAAGAAGATGGAGAACTGGCAGGCACTTTCACCGGGGAAAAGTTTGGTGACGTTGATAGTGATTACTCAACGGGTAAAGAGCCTTTTTTGGTACGATCGAACGATACAGGACGAACATGGTCAAAGCCGGAGTTATTTGCTCCGCAGCTCTTAATAAACCCAGAAGAACGGGGAAAAGAAGCCTTATGGATGTCTGTCTTTGGGCCTACGGATAAAGGCACTTTGTTAGCGATAGGCGGGCAATATACGGAAGGTCAAAAAAGCTCGGGTATGCTTGCAGATCCGCAATGGAGAGACGTTATGCTTATTATTGGCAGGAAAGAGGTTGCGTCGGAAAAGTGGGATTACACCCGATATCCGAGCGGAACTTTTTTAGGAGAGCAATGGATGGAAGGAGGTCTTCAGTTGGC
>JACFNM010000763.1 GCA_019454915.1 Chitinophagaceae bacterium | reverse complement strand
AAGGAACCAGCGTTTCAACCGGCTTGTTCACTGCAATACTTGTTTCCAGCTTTCCTTCCTGCTCGCACATCCCATGCAAAAACCAGTCATGGGTTTCTCCGCCTTTCACATCAAAACGGCCCACCACATAATCACGGCCGGCACCTGCATGAACCAACACAAGCCTTCTCCTGTATACATTAGCAACTGAGTACGCCGGCGAGGCATCCACATCTATCACTTTTACATGTGGATCCTGATCATCGTAAAAATTTAGTCGTCCCGTTACCGGCTTCTGTATTGTACCATATTCCTGGTTCTTTTGATCAATGGCTACCGTATTATGCGAGGCGGTATGAAGCGTCCATCCCCGGTATTTCGTATGCGTATACCCGATATCAGAAAGTAATTCCTGGCCCGCGGCATACAAAATGACAGAGCCATTATCATAATGCGAATGTCCATAATTGCCACTCCAGTTTACATTCAGCATGACCTGATTTTCTTGCCGCCCCGTACCGATAGCTGCGTTACCCAATACCGGCCATAAACGGGATACCGCGCTGTCTGTGGCTTCACCACGGGTATACCACTCGGTATCATTGATAGGAATTTTGCGACCATTGGGCAGTACTGCTTCACGACTAACCCGTACGGCCTTCTCAAAAAGAGGATGTTGCCTGGTTAAATCAAGATTATTAAAACGCGCTCCTTTCCAGTCAGCCGGATCTGTGTACCCTTTAGACACATCACTTACCAACTTCAGTAAATTGATTGTCTGGTCATGATAAGCAGGTGTTCCTTCCAGCCACCATCCATCGGCAAAAAAACCTTTTGAAAAAAATTCATTGAAGCGATCTACTGCATTATGCACCATCGAAGGATCGCCTAATATTCGACCCATTCGTATCATATCCCTGTATATAACAGGTGACATATTGGTGTACAATTCAGGATTAGCTGTAGTAAATTCACATCCCAAACGAAGCAGATCACGAACAATCCGTTTATCTGTTCCACCGCCAATAAATGTATCCATTCTCTTCCAGTCATACCCGCTCATTAAAATATCATATACATTGGCAAGAT
>JACFNM010000762.1 GCA_019454915.1 Chitinophagaceae bacterium | reverse complement strand
AGCCAGTATTCTGGATCAGATGGATGATAGAAACCCGAGCGCGTTGGTCGCCATCAAGAGGGCCGTATTGGTGTATGAAAAACAACCCAGGCTGGCGCGGGATCTGGCCCGCCAGGCATCGCTGGCTTTCCTTGACCAAATCCGTACCGAAGGCGTGTTGAATGATAGTGAGTTTGTTTACTCATGGAACCCGCTGGAGATGTTACAGAGCCTGGTCACCCTCGGTCTATTGGAAGAAGCATTAAACCTCGCGCAGGCTATATTAGAAACCCGCCCTACAGATGTGGAACTGATGAGTTTTTCCGCCAACCTTTTCGAACGGCTGGGTAATATAAATCAGGCAGTCAATTATCAATACGCCGTGGTTGCCCTTACTCCAAACACCATTGAGCGCCGCCGCAGCCTGGCACAATTGTGGGGGAAGTCCGCAAACTGGTATCAGGCTTATAACGAATGGAAGAAAGTAATAGAGTTATCCACCGCCCCGGTAGTAATGGATAAGCAGGCTTATGCTCAAGCAGCCTTAGAAGCCGGTCTATTCACGGAGGCAATGGATATCAGCAACCATATCTTGCAGGATGATCCGAACAATGGCGCTGCTTTAGGGGTGATAGGGCAATCCTTGCTGAAACAGGATGACATTGGCCAGGCGGTTGGGTATTTGATCCGCGCAACACTCCTTAGCCCAGACATACTTCCGCCGTGGCTTGCCCTGGCAGAAGCGCAAAAAGCGGCTGGTGAACCTCAAAGAGCGCTGGACACCTTGCGCAAAGCTGTTACAGCGTTGCCTGAGGCGCCTGAAGCGTTATTGGCGCTTGGAAAAGCGTGCAATGAGGTGGGTTTGCTTGCAGAAGGACTGCCTCATTTCAAAAAGGCTCATAACCTTTCACCTGAGGATCCAGCTCCGGCCCTTCTGTACAGCCAGACCTTGCGACGTCTTGGGCACATTACTGAGTCAAAGCTGCTGCTCGAGGGCTTGCGTTCTAAGTGGAAAAATAATCCTGAACTTGCTTATGAATATGCTCAAGGTCTTATCGATGAAAATAATGCAGAAGCCGCATTACCTATTTT
>JACFNM010000761.1 GCA_019454915.1 Chitinophagaceae bacterium | reverse complement strand
TTTTTTGAATTCAAAAACAATCAAAAAGCTTTATTGTGTCTTCCGCTGAGTTTTATCGCAGGTAAAATGATGGTTGTAAGAGCTTTGTTCAGCAGGCTGAACCTCATTTGCGTTGAGCCCGGCCTTAATCCGCTTTCGTCAATACCCCCCGATATCTGCATTGACTTCGCCGCGTTAACACCCATGCAGTTTAAAGACACTACGCACACAGGTAGGGTACGGAAAATACTATTGGGCGGAGGGCCGATTAGTCCTGAGATGGAACAACAGTATCAATCTCTTCCAGCCGAAATCTATCATGGGTTCGGAATGACGGAAACACTTAGTCATGTAGCTATCCGGCGGATAAACGGTGTAAATGCATCCCCATGGTTTCAAGCCCTTCCCGGCATACATTTCAATACAGATTCACGAGGTTGTTTAATTATTGATGCGCCCTTCCTGGATGTTCCGGTCATTACCAATGATATCGTGGATGTGGTCAACAATCAATCGTTCCAATGGAAAGGAAGATTAGACAATGTCATCAATTCCGGTGGTATCAAATTATTCCCCGAGGAGATTGAAAAAAAATTGTACCCGCTGATACCCGAACGATTCTTTGTTACCGGTTTGCCGGATGATACCTACGGCGAAAAAGTTTGTCTAATTATCGAAGGAGAGCCTTATTCACCGGGAAAACTTTCTCTGCTCCAAAGTAGTTTGCCACGGTATCTTTCCAAATACGAAAAGCCAAGAGCGGTATATTTTCTCAATAAGTTGCAAATTACCGAATCCGGAAAAATTCAACGAAAAGAAAATACAAAAATGGTCATACAGGGATCAACGTATTAACCCAATCTTTTTGGTCAGCCGTAAAGCAGTTGCCGGTCTCTCTATAAATTTAAACGGGATTTAGGTAAACGCCCCAAATCCCGCCAGATGAAATCCGTTATTTCTGATCAGCAATATACAAAGCATTCACCTCATTCGAACTTAATGCCTTATTATATATCCTCAGATCATCTACCAGTCCGCTTAACTCTTTCCGGGTGCCGCTTCCTGAATTGTATTGCCCGGTACCATCTTCCC
>JACFNM010000181.1 GCA_019454915.1 Chitinophagaceae bacterium | reverse complement strand
CGATTTGAATTCATTCGTCTTGCCTCTCAGCTCATCATTACTCAGCGAAGCATAAGCATTAAAATGCTGGTTGATCTCCGTTACATAATGTGAAATATTCTTTATATCTTTTTCAGATTTGTTTCCGCCAAATACTTTAGAAATAAATTGCAACATAAATTAAGAATGCATTAATAGATAATCTTTTTACTACTCCCTTCCGGCAAAAATAATGCTGTTTTCACACCAGCCATAATGACAGTAAGTTTGCAAAGGTAAGAAAACTAAAAATGAGCCGGGTATTTTAGATTGGTCTTAACGAGACGATTTTTACATGTAACCTCCGGATTATTCCCTTAACCTAAACCCACTTCAAAATGAAGTTCGGGTATTTGTACGTCCATAAAATCCTTTTTCAGCAACCGGTTTTTAAAATCCTGTTGCACATCGTATTCTCCGTGTACCAGGAAGAGTGTTTTTACATCTCGGGGGTTCTGGCAGGCTAAAAACTGTGACAAATCTTCATAATCACCGTGCGCACTCATGCTTCTTATAGACCCTATTTGTGCATTTACCTGATGATCAACACCAAATATAGACACTTCTTCCGCCCCTGCAATCAGCCTTCCGCCCAGGGAATGGGGTTCGCAATAGCCGGTAAATAAAATCGTGTTCCGGCTGTTTTCAACGGTATTGCTGATATGGTGCATCACCCTGCCCCCTTCCGCCATGCCGCTGGCTGAAATAATCACACAGGGTTCATTTCTGAAATTCAACAATTTGGAGTCCTCTACGCTATGAATAAACTTCAACCCTTTGAACCCAAACGGATCCTGATCGGTTTCCAATATCTTTTGAATCGTATTATTGAAGTATTGCGGATAATTCCTGATAATTTGTGTGGCTTTTACGCTCAGCGGGCTATCCACAAAATAATCCAAATCGGGTAGCCTCCTCTCCAGTTCCAATTGATTCAGGGCAAACAAAATCTCCTGCGTACGTCCCACACTGAATGCCGGCACAATCAATTTCCCTTTTTTCTGTAAGCAGGCCTTTTCTATCCATTGAAGCAATTGATCCGGCGTGGTTGTATGTTGATCATGCAAACTGTTGCCATAGGTAGACTCTAAAATGATATAATCGGCCTGGGGAAAATTTTGTGGTGACCGGAGAATCACATCCCTGTACCTGCCAACATCTCCGCTGAAACTGATCTGTGTTATCTTATCATTTTCCTTTATCCTCAAATGCACAGCGGCGCTGCCAATGATATGCCCCACATCTGTATACAGCAGGTCTAATCCCGGTTCTATGGTAAACCAATTTCCATAATCTACGGTATCAAAAAAATCGAAAGTCTTTCTTGCTTCTTCCAAATTGTACAAAGGCTGTAGATAAGCTTGTCCCATAGCTGCTCTTCGCTTATTGATGTACTTCACTTCGTCTTCCTGGATGATCGCGGAATCTTCAAGAAGCACTTTCGTTAGCTCCCTCGTTGCGGGCGTACAAAAGATCTTGCCCTTAAATCCATCCTTCACGATTTTGGGTATCAAACCGCTGTGGTCAATATGGGCGTGTGATAAAACAAGATAATCAATTTCTGAAGGCTCAAAACCCCATCGCCGGTTCAGCACATCAGTATCCTTGCCTAACCCCTGGAACATTCCGCAATCCAATAACACCTTCCTGCCGTTTTTAAGAGATATCAAATGCTTGGATCCGGTAACGGTGCGCGCAGCACCATGAAAAGCTATTTTCATATTGTATGCAGTATAGCGATAAAAATACGCATTTAACAAAAAACGGAGCGTGAAAATCTAGAAAGTCGCTTTTTAAGAAGGCATCCATTCGGAGGTTTACTCTACTTATTGGATATAACCGTCAGCTCGGTTCTTCGGTTAGCGGCTCTCCCCTCCGATGTGTTGTTATCCCGCACCGGTTTGGCGGCGCCAAAGCCTTTATATTGCAAACGGGTGCTTGCTATCCCGTTTTCGATGAGGTAATCCACCACTGCTTTGGCCCGGTTGTTCGACAACAAAATATTTTCGGAAGCGCTGCCCGTGTTATCAGTATGTCCGCTAATCAAAATGGTTAACCCCGGATTTTCCCTCAGCAGATCAACCAGGCGGTTTAATTCTACGATAGATTCCGGCTTTAGTTCATAGCTACTGACATCGAAAAATATATTATTTAAGATAACTGAAGCATTCACGGCCAGGGGGTGCAGACCGATGTCAATGGTATAGGTGGAGTCGGGTACTTTTTGGCTGAACGGGAAGTTTTTCGAATAAAAGAGATATCCTTTTCGGTTCACGTTAAAGGCATAATCCTTACCCAGCGGCAGGGTAATCAAATATTCTCCCACTTCATCGGTCTGCACTTTCACGATGGTTTGATCCGTTTGCAAATCTATCAGTTCCACCGCAGATGGCAAGCCATTCCCGGTCTGGCTGTCAAAGACCCGTCCCTGCACCCACAGCGTTCGGCTGGGGCGAATGTCTTTTCTGAGTTCAAACGTATAAATGTCTAATCCTCCACGGGTGTCATTTCTATCGCTGGCATAATAAGCCGTTATTCCATCCGCCGCTACTATCAGGCTGCCTTCGTTCTCAATGGTATTGATTGGATAACCCAGATTCTCTACATAATCCCAGGATCCGTCTGACTTTTTTCTTGCGAGAAAGAGGTCGTCACCGCCGTACCCCATCAATCCGTTAGATGTAAAGTACATGGTCTGGTTGTCTGCGTGTATAAAAGGGCAGCTTTCATCTCCGGCGGTATTTATTTTCGGACCCAGGTTTTCCGGCTTACTCCAGCGTCCATCCGGCATGTGTCTTGAAACGTAAATATCTTTCCCGCCATATCCTCCAGGGCGGTCGCTGGAAAAATACAATTCCCGTTTATCCGGTGACAAGCTGGGAGAAGATTCCCAAAATTCCGTGTTGATTCGTTCTCCCATATTCTCCGGAACGCTCCATCCTTTTTTCGTTTTATGGGAAAAGAACAAATCACAACTACCGAGACCTTCCGGAAAATTACAGCCGGTAAAAACAAGCCATTGTCCGTCCTGAGAAATATTTTGCGCGCCTTCATTAAAATTGCTGTTGATATCACCATCTATCCCCCTTGCTTTTGACCATGAGCCGTCTCTATTTTCACTTACAAAGAAGTCCTCATTCCGTCCGTTTACGCGGCGGGTGAACACCAACGTCTTACCATCTATCGTCACAGAAGGATAATATTCAAGGTCTGCGCTATTGATACTATCGCCCACATTTTGCGGCGCGAAAATATATTGCTTCGTTTGGTGTTCATTCTCATACTGAACCGCAAATTCAAAAGCTCTTTTGCGATATTCTCCCGCCCTGCGGCTCGGCTCATTCAGTTCGGTTATCTCCAAAAACTCATTGACCGCCTTCAGCGCCTTTTCAAACTGTCCCAATCCCGCCAAATTAATAGCATACGGTAATTTATAATCTTTCGACAATTCGTAATCCAGCGCAAAAGCCCGTTCGTAAGCGACCACGCAACTGTCATACACCTTCATCTCGCCAAAAATCCCGGCTTTGGTTAGCCAGGCCTCCACGTAGCTGTTATCTTCTTTAATGGCACGGTTCACCCAGTTTATGGCATCCGCATAGTCGCCGTTTTGAGCCTTATCGAGCCCCATATTATAGAAATTCACCGCTTTCTTCCTTGCTCTGTCGGCTTTCTTTTGGCCAAAAGCAAACTGGCCAAAAAGAAACAGAATGAATATGAAAATCAGGCGGGCTATCATTATGTATGGATGAAAAATGATAACGAAACTATTCAAATTTTATTCCGCAAATAACAAGAAAACGTTAAGGAACACAGCTAATGAAAAGCTGACTGTTCATTTCGTCCTGAATTTGAAACAGGCGTCCCACCCATAAATGCCGGTATAAACCATACTTATCCTGGCTTGGGGAAGTATTTATTAATGAGATAGCATGAAGATTGCGGCTTGGGTCTGCGCGGTTTATCCTGCCTTCAGAAAAACTACTTCTTCTTTTTTTGACTTTTGGGAGCAAAAATAATCATCATTCGTTTGCCTTCCAGTTTAGGCATTCCTTCCGGCGCACCGGTTTCAGAGAGTCGTTCGGCAAATTTCAACAACAATAACTCTCCTCTTTCTTTGAACATAATCGCCCTGCCCTTAAACTGAACATAGGCTTTTACCTTATTCCCGTCTTTCAGGAAGTCTTCAGCATGCTTGGCTTTGAAATTAAAATCATGCTCGTCCGTATTGGGCGTAAATCGTATTTCCTTTACTTCCGATACCTTGGCATTAGCCTTCATCTCCTTCTCCTTCTTCTTCTTTTCGTAAAGGAACTTGTTATAATCAATTATCTTACATACCGGCGGGTCCGCATTGGGCGATATTTCTACCAGGTCCAATTGCAGTTCCTGCGCTAACTTTAAGGCATCCTGTGTACTATAAATTCCAGGTTCTACATTTTCGCCCACCACCCTAACCTGGGGCACTCTAATCATGTGGTTGGTACGATGTTCCTGCTGTTGTTCTTTTCTGAAACGAGGGTTAAAGCCGCCTCTGTTAAAATGTGGTCTTGGTGAAAATGCCATTAAAGATTTTTAAAGTGATACCTCTCTATGTCAGAGGTTCTGATTGTTTTTTAATAAAGTTAAAAATAAACTCTTCAATTGAAATGAAAAATAATCTGCAAATATAAAGTTTATCTCAAATTAATCCTTCTCCTTTTATGTCGTTTTCACATGAAGGTCTCTACAAGGGCAGCTTTTCCCGGTTTTCTATTTCAATGTCACGGATAAAATCGCTGATTGACTTAGTTCCCAAATCTCCTTTTCCATGTTTTCTGACGGCCACCATGTTTTCGTTCACCTCCTTTTCTCCTATTACCAGCATATAAGGCACTTTCAGCAACTCGGTGTCCCGGATTTTTCTGCCTATTTTCTCCGGCCTGCTGTCTATCTCCGCCCTCATCCCTGCACTTCTCAAATCTCCTAAAAGACGCGTAGCATAATCCATGAACTTTTCGCTGATGGGTAGAATCTTCACCTGCAGCGGCGCCAGCCACAAAGGAAATTTACCGGCATAATGTTCCAGTAAAAACCCAATGAACCGCTCGTGCGTACCAAGCGGCGCCCGGTGAATAATCAAGGGAATCTCAGGAGCGTTTTCCTTATTGGTAAATTCCAAATTAAAACGCCTGCCCTGAGCAAAATCTACCTGGTTTGTCGCCAGGGTAAATTCACGCCCGATAGTACTCCATATCTGCACATCAATTTTGGGACCATAAAAAGCAGCTTCATCCTCCACTTCAACAAAAGGCGTTTTCGTACGTATGAGTACTTCTCGCACCATTGCTTCCGTTTCCAGCCACAATGCCGGCTCATCCACATATTTTTTACCGAGCTTAGCCGGATCGTGCAAACTGAGGCGCATCACGTATTTCTCTATACCAAAAATCTTGAAATATTTCAGGTACATTTCATTTACCGACTTAAACTCTTCAAAAAACTGCTCCTTCGTACAATAAATATGCGCGTCATTCATGTGAAGGCAGCGCACCCGCATCAACCCAAAGAGTTCCCCGCTTTGTTCATAACGATAACAGGTGCCATATTCTGCTAAACGGTAAGGTAAATCTTTATAACTTTTCGGTTCTGCAGCAAAGATTTTGTGATGATGCGGGCAATTCATCGCCTTCAGATAGTATTTCGTGCCGTCCAGCTCCATAGGAGGATACATGCTATCCTGATAGTAAGGCAGATGCCCGCTGGTCAGGTAGAGCGCCTCCTTGGCAATATGAGGCGTAACGACTCTTTTATAACCTGCCTGTTCTTCCGTTTCCTTGGCCAGCTTTTCCAATTGCTCAATTACGATGGCGCCATTGGGCATCCACAAAGGAAGTCCCGGACCTATATCATCATCAAAAGTGAAGATGCCCAATTCCTTTCCCAACTTCCGGTGATCCCTTTTCTTTGCCTCCTCCAGCATATGCAGGTATTCATCCAATTCCTTCTGGTTGGGGAAAGTAATTCCATAAATCCAGGTCAGTTGTTTATTTTTTTCATCTCCTTTCCAGTAAGCCCCGGCAATATTGGTCAGCTTGATGGCTTTTATCAACCCAGTCTGGGGAATATGAGGTCCCCGGCACAGATCCGTAAACCCTCCCTGCGTATAGAAAGTGATATGACCGTCCTCAAGATGCTCCAGGAGATCCAACTTATATTCATCTCCCTTTTCTTCAAAATATTTAATAGCATCTGCCTTAGATATTTCTTTGCGAACATACTCATTGCCCTGTTTTGCCAACTCGGACATCTTTTTTTCTATGACAACCAGATCTTCCTCTGTTATCTTCCTGTCACCCAAATCCATGTCGTAGTAAAACCCGTGTTCCACCGGGGGGCCTACCCAAAATTTAACGCCCGGAAACTGCGCCTCAACCGCTTCCGCCATCAGGTGGGCAGAAGAGTGCCAAAAAGTAGATTTTCCTTCAGCCTCATTCCAGGTTAGCAATTGTAAGGTGCTATCGGTATAAATCGGACGAACGGCATCCCAAACCTCTCCATTAATTTTAGCCGCTAATACTTTTCTTGCCAGCCCTTCACTAATCGTTTTTGCTATATCTAATGCAGAAGTACCCGGCTGAAATTCACGCACGGCTCCGTCCGGAAAAGTAATTTTTATCATATGTAGATTCGTATTCCTAAAAAAGAGTGCAAATTTAACGAACTATTGGCGTATCAGGCTATTTCACAGGGGTAATTCCATAGTATAAGCGCTATTTTTGTTCTGTATATGTTTCTTTATCCGATGAGAGTCTGGTTTTTACTTATTTCTTTTTTATGGATCAGTATCCAGGGGACAATGGGCCAGAACCTAAACGGTCAATGGAGGGGTACTTTTAATACCGCAACCAACAGCATTATAGCCGGCGAAGGAGATACGGAATATGTTCTGGAACTGTACATCCACGGGGATGAAGTAACCGGTTACTCTTATTCTTATTTTAACTATCCGGAAAAGAAATATTACGTGATATGCCGGCTGGCAGGTAGCTACGATGCCGCCAGTAAGTCTGTTATCGTCAATGAAGAAGAAAGGATAAAGGGTAATACCCCGTCAACCTGGGGTGATTGCCTGCAGACGCATATCCTTACTTTTCTAAAACAGGGGAGTACCGAAAAACTGATAGGCAGATGGAGAGGCTTCCGTCCGGAAGGATGCGGTACCGGAAGCACAGAATTGGAACGAAAAGCCCTGGTGAGAACAGTTACGCCTAATCAATCCGCGCCGGTCGCTAAGAAGTCTACGCCCGTAACCAGTACAAAAACACGATCCACGCCTCGTCAAAGCCTTACTTCAGAACCCAGGACGTCAAATCCTTCATCGGGTAAAGCAGTAACTCAATCGCCAAAAGCGCCCGCAACGAAAGCTCCTGCGCAAAAGCCACCGGTAACCGTACAAAAAGAACCGGTGAAACCGCAACAACCGCAGAAAGTAAGCGACGTCAGCCGTGGTGAGTTGCCAGATATACAAAACTCGCCCGTTTTGCCGGGATACAACAAGAGAAGCAAGAATATTTTAAAGACTATCGAAGTTCCGACTGAAGACGAATTTAAAGTAGACTTCTATGATAACGGAGAAATTGACGGTGATACGATATCCGTTTTCTATAATGACAAACTCATTTTATCCAGGCAAAGGTTAACCGATAAACCGCTTACCATAAATATTAAACTGGATACTACCCGTGAGATAAATGAACTCATAATGTATGCCGATAACTTAGGCTCCATCCCGCCTAACACGGCCCTGATGATCGCTACCATTGCCGGTAAAAGACATGAAGTATACATCACTTCTACGGAGAAATCAAGCGGAACGATAATGTTCAAAAGAAAAATCAAGCAATAAAAAGAAAAAATGAATATCCCCCTGCCACCACACAGCCTCCGGTAGTTGTACTTTCCTTTCTACAACCGCTCCAAAGCCTGAGACGCTGCCTTCATGGTTTTATCGAGCGCCAGCGCTTTACTGTAATATAATTTTGCTTCATCAGTATTCCCAAGTGCTTCTTCACAACGTCCGGCATTGTAATAACCTTCCGCAAACGTATTACTCACCTGTATTGCCCGCTCAAAAACAATCAATGCTTCGGTATACTTTTTACTATCATAAAGCAGCAAGCCCTTTTCGATATAGGCATCCAGGAAGGTGTAATCACTTTGCAAACATTCATCAAATTGCGTCAGCGCTTTGTCCGTTTCATTTACATTGGAGTAGTATAGTCCTTTGATAAACCTCGCCTGGGATGAAGTACGGATATCCTGGGATACTGCTATGACCTGATCCGCTATATGAATTGACTCTACATTAGACTGCGCAGCATATACGGATGCCAGTAACAAACGTGGTTCCACAAAGGAAGGAGCATCCGTAATTGCACGTTTCAGAGCTATCAATC
>JACFNM010000760.1 GCA_019454915.1 Chitinophagaceae bacterium | reverse complement strand
GATATTCCGCAATGGGTGCGGAACCAGCGATATAGCTGGCATGGAGTGGATTACCTGTATCATGGAGCGATGGACTTCGAAGACTTCTATCGCAGTTACCTCGAAACCCTGCAGGCGGTAGACGAAAGTATAGAGAAGGTAATTGAATGGGTGAAGGCAAATGGATTGGAGGAGAATACAATGGTCATGTATATGGGAGATAACGGATTTTCTTTCGGTGAACATGGGCTGATTGATAAGCGACATGCGTATGAGGAATCTATGCGGGTGCCCATGCTGGTGTGGGCACCGGGGATGGTAAAACCTTCTTCGCTATTGGAACAGGTTGTGATGAATGTGGACCTCGCGCCGACCTTTCTGCAACTGGCAGGTATAGAGAAGCCGGCGCAGATGCAGGGATTTTCTTTTGCGGAATTATTAAAAGACAATGCCGCTAAGTGGCAACGCGATAAAGTGTTTTACGAATATTACTGGGAGCAGGCCTTTCCGCAAACGCCTACTACTTTTGCCATACGAACCAACCGGTATAAATATATTTATTACAATGGTGTGTGGGATATCAATGAGCTGTTTGATTTGCAGGAAGATCCTTATGAGATGAACAACCTGGTACGGGATCCCAGGTATAAAGAAATGGGACTTCAGTTGAAGAATGATTTATTTGAATGGCTCAAAAATACGGACGGGCTCCAAATCCCATTGAAGAGTGCGGCACCGGTTAAGGGAGATAATTTGTATAAGGGAACTTATTGATCAGGGATTCTCGTTTTAAGTCGCCGCGTTTATTGTCGGTTTTGCGGTTTAATGCAAAATTTGGGTTAATCGGTGTTTACCCATATAGGGCTTGACCAGGCAAGGTGTTCACCCTCAAGCCATAAGCGCACGAAGTACCAGGAAGAATTGTTTTTGTTGCGATCTGTTGGCTTCCAGGTAACGTGCATAGACTTTGGTTCGTAGTATTGGATGATGTTTTCTTCTTTAAAAAGTTCAATACGCTGAATATTTCGGTCACTGGCTGCTTCCACCAGAATATTCAATTTTCCGCCAGCCTTAAATTCTGAGCCCATAGGATG
>JACFNM010000759.1 GCA_019454915.1 Chitinophagaceae bacterium | reverse complement strand
TCATGTTCGTATTCAGCAAAGTCATATATCCTTCTCTCCCGCCCCAGAATACATAGTTTTCTCCGTTTAAGGCAATCGTGGCATCCAACGCATTCTTTACCTGCGCGCCTGCATAAGCTACCGCACTAAAATCGGGGTTGGTGGAGGCGCCATTCATATAACGCGCATTCGAGAAGACATTAGCCGTTCCCCATAATAGTTTCACCCCACTCTCCTGCTGTTTACCTTTGGCATAATCCACAATCGTCTGCATACGGTTTTCATATTCAGCAAGGGAACTCCCCTCATCCACCAGGTCTACATCATGAAAACAATAATAGGGCACCCCTAGTTTGGTAATAAACTCAAATGCAGCATCCATCTTGTCCTTTGCACGTTGCACTGCATCTTTATCAGCATCCCATGGAAATTGCTTTGTTCCCGGTCCAAACGGATCTCCCCCTGTACCACAGAAGGTGTGCCAGTAAGCCACGGCAAACCGAAGATGTTCCTTCATCGTCTTGCCGGCTACTACCCTGTTTTCATCATACCATTTAAAAGCCAGCGGATTATCAGATTGAGCGCCTTCAAATTTGATTTTACCAATACCGGGGAAATACTCCCGGTTTCCTAATGTTATACTCATGATATTTAATGCAGTTTTAATTTTTTTTCGGAGGCTAAAGATACGGGAAAAGAAAATGTGGAAATGTGGGGAATGTGAGAATTTGAGAATGTGAAAACCTGCCAGCCGGCAGGCTGGTTTGAAAATGGGGAGAACTCCGGGCGGTAGAGATTTACCGTTGCGCCGTTGCGGGCATTGCGTGAGACGATAGAGATAATGTGGGAAATGGGAGGAATGTGAGGAATTTGGAAACCTGCCAGCCGGCAGGCTGGTTTGAAAATGAAAACACCTCAGCCGGATTAGCGAAACACATTTCTTCTTTAAATATCTTTCCCAGAATCTTTCTGAGACGCTGATAATGAATCAGGAAATATTTCTTGTAAGGTTTTTTTAGATTCGTAATTTCGGTAATATAAACGTTGAACCAACATCGCCTATACAGGCGCTGAGTTTGGAATCTTCGTAACTT
>JACFNM010000758.1 GCA_019454915.1 Chitinophagaceae bacterium | reverse complement strand
CAACCTGAACAGGGAAAAATTCGATTTTAACAATACGTGTATCGTCATTACAGTTATCATCGGTACTGATATCGGGCCCGCCGGTATCTCCTACAATGTGAAAAAATTTCACCATCTGCCTTCAGTGGTACTCCAGTCGTGCACGGTCTCCTGAGCCCAGAAATAGATATCTGCCCATAAGGAAGTACCGTCATTGCTCGCACGAAGTTTGACCTCACATTTGATTTTAGGTCCATGTCCGTCAAATTCTCTGTCGCCACGGAGCAGAGTACTGGGACATAGCCATTCATTGATATCTTCCAGTTGGATTGTCTGAACCGAAAGATTCTGCAATGCCGGGGCGGGCTTGACTTTGAGATTTCTATTGGGCGTATACTTGATGTTTTGTTCCTTTCTGACCTGTGCTATCTAAATGGTACCGGACAGTAAAGGGAATAGTAGTGTAATCAGAAATTTGTATTTCATCGCGATGTTGTTTTTGGGTTAATAATTTATATAGTTGGAAGCATCAGCGGTACCGTCTCCATTACTGTCAAAGCCGGTTACTTTAAGTTTTATCTTGAGATACCCGTTACTTCCGATAGTGCCGTAATGGTTCTGGATAAACACCAACCCGTAGGCTGTCCGGTTTCCCATTTCTGTTTTAACCGCTAATACCTTTAAAAAAATTATAGGCGAAGCGATCGTTCCTTACGTAGGCGGGTGTAAGAAATGCATACATGGGAACCTGTTCGTTGAATGATCCCGTAGCGGTAAAAATAAGGTCAATATTCTTTGAGTTACCGGCTGCGTCAATATCATCCATTACCTGTCCGGTTGCCATATCCAGGTAGCAGCCGTATTGGTCATTATTCTGACTGCCGAGATTCGCGCTTCCGTCAGTATTATAATACTCGTTCTCTGCTATGATTTCCGTTCCGTTGTTAATATCTGTCTGTGTAACTCCTGGCTGGTATCCTTCGCCTGGTGAGGTATTATCGGAATTGGAGGATTCATTTCCTGAGATACCGGCAGTAGCCGTACTTCTCTTTTTTAATCGCAAATGTAAAATGGGTTCGAAAATAGAAACGACTGT
>JACFNM010000757.1 GCA_019454915.1 Chitinophagaceae bacterium | reverse complement strand
AAACGATTTCTGCTTCATATGTTTCCTATAAGTCAACATCCTCTAAGCCCGAATTTGTATTTGTCTTGAATCAGCGGCAACCTATTGTTGACTTTGTTCCCTCTTTTGTATCTTCTGGAGCTATAATAAAAGACAGCAGGTATTTAAAAATCTTGAATAATAATAGTTATGACAGTTTCGGGAATCTTCTTGAACAGCAAAAAGACAATGATGTTAAGCAATCCTTTATATGGGATTATAAGAGTAGTTATCCGGTAGCACAGGTTGTTAACGCCCCGGTATCCGATATAGCATACACATCCTTTGAGTCTGATGGTAAAGGTAACTGGTCATATACCGGGATACCGGTCCCGGATGATACGGCGCCAACCGGCAGGAAAATCTTTAAGATTGTGAGCACTGCTAATAATATTACCAAAACAGGATTGGGTGCTACCACTACCTATATTGTTTCTTACTGGAAAAAAAGTGGTACGGTTTCGGTAAATAGTACAACGCCAGCCACCGGTAAAACTATTAATGGCTGGACATACTATGAGCATAAAGTGGTAAATCCGTCCGGAGGTACAATAACCGTGTCTGGTACCAATGGTATAATAGATGAGTTGAGGCTTTATCCCTCCGGCGCGCAAATGACCACCTATACCTACGACCCGTTAATTGGTATGTCCAGCCAGTGTGATCCTAATAACCGCATTACCTATTACGAGTATGATAGCTTTAGCCGGCTGGTGCTGGAAAGAGACCAGGACAAGAATATTATCAGGCAGACCTGTTACAATTATGCGGGCCAGGTTGAGGACTGCCAGGTTTGGATCAGGTACTATAACCAGGAGAAAAGCGGCATGGCAACCCGAAACAATTGCGGGGCGGGGAAGACGGGAAGCCAGGTAACCTATATGGTTGAAACCGCCAAATATGTTTCCGTTATCAGCCAGGCAGATGCTGATAACCAGGCTCAGGCAGATGTGGATGCCAATAAACAGGCATATGCCAATGCCAATGGCGCCTGTACGATCATTAAGATACCGGTTACGCTCAAAAACGTAGGTGCAGAAGGCAACGACCACTTTTATG
>JACFNM010000756.1 GCA_019454915.1 Chitinophagaceae bacterium | reverse complement strand
GTTGCAGGCTGAGATAACCAACCGCCCCATGGGGATCAAGAAGGTAACCCGTTTCATGCCATACCGACCGGATGGTGTTGATTGTTTCCTGATCCGTGATCGAATAGCCCGAGAGGAGTTTTTTTACCCGGTCAAAATTATTTTCCAATAATTGAAGGACGCGAATGAAGTTGCTGGGATTGCCCACATCCATAGCATTGGACAGCGTGGGTACGGCTTTTTCAGGATCATATCGTCCACTTTGCAGATAGCGGGGTACCACGTCATTGCTGTTGCAGGCTGCAATAAAGTGTTTTACCGGCAATCCGGATAAGTGAGCAAGTATACCTGCACAAATGTTCCCAAAGTTTCCGCTGGGCACGCAAATGACGGGAGGGTTTTTCCGGTCTTCCCACTGCTTTAAAGCAAAAAAATAATAGAATTGTTGGGGTAACCAGCGCGCTACATTAATCGAATTGGCGGAAGTGAGTTTTCTTTTTCCGACAACCGAGCCGTCTGCAAAAGCCTGCTTCACCATCTGCTGACAGTCATCAAATGTGCCGTCTATTTCCAGCGCGTGGATATTTTTTCCCAGTGTGGTTAGTTGTTTTTCCTGTACGCTGCTCACTTTTCCTGAAGGATAAAGGATAACTACCTCTACGCCTTCCACGCCATAGAAACCATGAGCTACTGCCCCGCCGGTATCGCCCGAGGTGGCTACCAAAACAGTAATTTTTTCGCTTTGTTCTTTGGCAAAATATCCCAGGCATCTGCTCATGAATCTCGCGCCGGTATCTTTAAAAGCGAGTGTTGGTCCATGGAAGAGTTCCAGCGCGGAAATACGGTCATTGATCGGAACAAGAGGAGAAGGGAAGTTAACCGTCTCCGCAACAATACGCCTCAGTTCGTCTTCAGGAATTTCGTTTCCCACGTAGGGGCGAATAACATCGAACGCAATGTCTTCATTACTCATTCCCGGAAACCTTTTCAGCCAGTCCTCTCCAGGACGCGGCAGGCTTTCGGGAAAATATAACCCCTTATCAGGCGCCTGGCCCCGGATGGTAGCGTCTTTAAATCCTACTTTAGGCGAATGTCCGTTA
>JACFNM010000755.1 GCA_019454915.1 Chitinophagaceae bacterium | reverse complement strand
ACCAACCTGTCCCCAATAAAACTATTAAAATGCATGATAACTGGCGAAAGATACCTATGCACTAAATGTCTACGAAACAGCCGAAAGGTACTACATTCCGGAACAGCCAATAGGGCATTTCGTGAATATTCCTTTACAACACGTAGTAATGGTTACATTACATGTTCGATTTCACTAACTTAGGCGTCGTGAGGGAATAGTTGTGAAACGTTTAATGAGCAAGCTCAAAATTTACTCGGTTTCAGGTTTGAGACATTAAAAAGTAGCGGGGGAATTAATGGACACAAAGTTTAAAAGGCTAATGGAAGCTTTAAGCCACACTAGGATTTCGGATGATACCGTGGAACGCCTGAAATATCCCAAATCGAGTTTAAAGGTTTCTATACCCGTGCGTATGGATAATGGGGATTTGAAGAATTTTCAAGGGTATCGAGTAATTTACAATAATTCCAGAGGGCCGGCGAAAGGGGGGATCAGATTCCACCCTGATGTTTCGATCGAGGAAGTCGAGCTGCTTGCCTATTTGATGACTTTAAAATGTGCTGTTTTAAACTTGCCTTTTGGTGGAGGGAAGGGGGGCGTAACGGTAGACCCGAAGAGCATTTCAAAATTCGAACTGGAGAGATTAAGCCGCGGCTATATAAACGCAGTGGCTGATTTTATCGGTCCGGATGTAGATGTACCGGCGCCGGATGTTTACACAAACCAGATGATTATGGGCTGGATGATGGATCAATATAGCATAATCCACAGGAAAATTACTCCGGCCGTTATCACCGGAAAACCTTTGAGCATGGGGGGTAGCGTTGGACGGGATACCGCTACGGCGATGGGGTCGTTTTTTGTTATTCAAACCCTGATGAAAGAACAAAACTGCAAAAAGGATTCGTTAACGGTTGCAATCCAGGGATTTGGGAATGCCGGCTCGATTTTGGCTGAATTATTGTTTAAAGCAGGTTACAAAATTGTCGCGGTCAGTGATTCAAAAGGAGCCATATACTCGGAGAGCGGCCTGGATATTCCTAGTGTTAGAAAATATAAAAATGCAACTCGTGATCTTAAGTCCGTTTACTGTGAAGATT
>JACFNM010000754.1 GCA_019454915.1 Chitinophagaceae bacterium | reverse complement strand
GATTCGGGCTTAAGATTTTCATTGAGCAGGGTTCCGGATGTGGACAGCCTGGGAACATCTCCCCAGGTGCCGGCATTACCTAACACGCTGTACAACATATACGGGCTGGCATCATTACCAGCCTGCGCGTAGCCTCCTCTGAGTTTGATGAGGTTAATCGTTTCCGAGGTAACACCCAGCATTTCATTGACCAATAAACTCAAAGAAGCAGAAGGATAAAAATAAGGATCTGCATTAGGCAGCGTACTGGACCAGTCATTACGACCGGTTACGTCTACATAAATCATATCCTTAAATCCTAAAGTTGCCATTCCATACAAACTGTTCACGCCTTTCTGGAAACGGCTGCTGCCATAATTCAGATTAGCAGGAAGAATATTTTGAATGGTATATACACCAGGAACAATCAGTCCTGTTCCGTTTTTGGTGGAGGTAGTAGTAGATGATCCATTTACATAGCGGGCGTTGCCACCGGCAGATACCGAAAGATGGAAAGCATTCAATTCTTTCTTATACGTCAATAAGAAATCAGCATTGCTTTCAAAGTTCTGGATATTAATAATGCCATAGGCGCCACGGGGGTCATTGGTATACCCATTCGCCATTTTTGTCTCTCTCTTCTCATTAAAATTATCCAGCCCATACCGAAGCATTAAACTCAGGTCACGGGTAATATCCCAGTCTGCTTTCAGATTACCATAAACACGATCTCGCACGAAAGAGTTATTCACTTCATACGCCAAAAACCAGGGATTATCCACTGAAGGATGGGGAGATACTACCGCCAAACCTTCCTGACCGGGAACCCAGTAATTTTTCAAATCCATGATATCCGTGCTGGGGGAAATTGCATAAGCCCATTGCAGGGGATTAGCGCCCCTTTCACCGGCCGGACGATTATTCGACCTGTTTCTGCTGAAATCAATATTGGTACTCAGTCTGAAATTGTTGGTTACTTTAAGCGAAGAATTGATGTTCAGGGTGTTTCTGAAAAGGTCAGAATTCGGTACGATTCCCCGATTACGCATATCACTAAGAAAAGTATCCGAAAAGCCCCCTTAAAAAGCCCCGGATTAAAAAGAG
>JACFNM010000180.1 GCA_019454915.1 Chitinophagaceae bacterium | reverse complement strand
CAAAAGGGATATGCCCGTAAATCAGGATGTTTGGCCCGGTCGTTCAAAAACAATCGGCGGACACATTGACCTGGCCTTTGGGAGGGAGTTTGTCTTAGGAAACCATATTAATACGACACCGCTTATTGGAGTAGGGATCTTTGGATTGGATCCTAATACCAATTCAAACCGGGAGCCCGATTATAAAGGCGGGGGTATTAAAACGAATATTGCCGGAAGAGCGGGGTTTATGGCAGACATCAAATTCAGACCCCGTGATATCGCTTTGGACAGATATAATCGTTACAACATGTCTTATGCCATCCCTTCTTTGAGAATTGGCTATGATTTCATGGCTACTCCGCTGAAAAATAAATTTATTCATTATAATGGAACCGTTCACAGAATAACTTTAGGTATTGGAATAGCCCAGCTCAGGCTAAAGCGAGTATATTGATATAAAAATTATCGTAAATATTAAATTACTGGAATGAAAAAAAACATTTTAATTGTGCCCGGCGATGGTATCGGACAGGAAGTAACACAGGTTGGTAAAAAAGTGCTTGATAAAATTGCTCAAAAGTTTGGACATACATTTAGCTACGACCAGGCGCTGATAGGCCACGTGGCCATAGAAGCTACGGGAAACCCCTTGCCAGATGAGTCTTTGGCTAAGATGAAGGCATCGGATGCGGTATTGTTTGGAGCCGTAGGGCACCCGAAATACGATAATGACCCTTCGGCGAAAGTTAGGCCGGAACAGGGTTTACTGAAGATGAGAAAAGAATTGGGATTGTACGCTAACCTGCGTCCTATTAAATTGTTTGATGAACTGCTGGGCGCTTCCAGTATCAAACCGGAAATCCTGAAGGGGGCCGATATTCTGTTTTTTCGCGAACTGACCGGCGACATATATTTTGGGGACAAAGGGCGGGACAACAATGGAGATACGGCTTTTGATGTGGCTAAATACAGTCGCTATGAGGTGGAAAGGATTGCGCGTAAAGCTTTTGACGCCGCCAGAACCAGAAGAAAAAAGATTTGTTCGGTGGATAAGGCCAATGTGCTCGAAACATCACGGCTGTGGAGAGAAGTGATACAGGTGGTTGCCAAAGACTATCCGGATGTGGAAGTGGAACACCAGTTTGTTGACGCCACGGCTATGCTGTTGATAAAAGACCCGCGGAGGTTTGACGTAGTGGTTACCGCCAATTTGTTTGGCGATATTCTTACGGATGAAGCTTCACAGATAGCCGGTTCAATGGGTATGCTCGCATCGGCTTCCATAGGTGACGGTACCGGCGTTTATGAGCCTATCCACGGTTCTGCGCACGATATCACGGGAAAAGGGTTGGCAAATCCTTTAGCCTCTATCTTATCCGCGGCTTTACTGCTGGATATATCTTTCAAAATGAAGGCCGAATCGGAAGCCGTTATTAATGCGGTGGATAAAGTATTGAAATCGGGCTACCGGACAAAAGATATCGCTGACCCACTGACTGAATCCGGCAAGGTTTTGGGAACGGAAGCAATGGGTGAAGAAGTGTTAAAGAACCTGGACTAAAATATTTTTCTGCGGGTTGATACTTTTTGATACGCGACTACGTTTTGGCAGGGTTATTTGTTTCCTTGTCTGTTCATTTAGAATACTTTATAAATTAACTTCCACTATGCATTTCGAATTAGAGTTGAGGGGAGCGGGCCTTCAGATTAAGAAGTCTGCCGTCGTCAGGCTTCAATTTCAACGGGTGACGTTTTTGATTGGGCTGTTTGCCCTGCTGTTATTCTCTTCCGGTTGTGGTCAGAGCTTTTCGGAATCGGATCGTCAAAAAGACAGTACGAAGGTTCAGGAAAACGGACAGGAAGCGCCCGAACAGTCCCTGCCTGAGCCTTTAGACACCGCCTTATTCGACAGAATGAATCTTTCGCTTGCCAACGGCGACACCTCGGGATTGTGGCCGGTACAGGCGCCCTATCCATTACCGGGAGCTATTTTACCTTTTAAAAGGATTGTATCGTTTTACGGTAATTTATATTCCAAGCAGATGGGGATCCTTGGCGAACTGCCCCCCACTGAAATGCTGAATAAGCTTCAGGGAGAGGTAAAGAAGTGGCAGGCGGCGGACACTACAAGAGAGACCATACCGGCTTTGCATTATATAGCCGTGACGGCGCAGGGAAGCCCGGGGAAAGCCGGCAAGTACAGACTTAGAATGCCTTTCCATCAGATCGATTCTGTTTTGAATATGGCCAAACGTATTGATGCTATCACTTTCGTGGATATCCAGGTTGGTTTGGGTACATTACAGGAAGAGGTTCCCGAACTGGAACGCTATCTTTCCATGCCGAACGTGCATTTGGGCATTGATCCGGAATTTTCGATGAAGGGTGGACAGCGTCCGGGTACCGTTATCGGAACCTTTAACGCGGCAGATATCAATTACGTTACGGGTTATTTGGCTGACTTAGTTAAAAAGCATAACCTGCCTCCCAAGATTTTGATCATACATCGTTTTACGCAGGCGATGGTGAAAGATTATAAACAAATCAAGACCCGTCCTGAGGTGCAGATCGTGATGGATATGGATGGATGGGGTCATCAGGCCCGCAAGATAAACACTTACCAGCACTTCATTTACAGGGAGCCCGTTCAGTTTACCGGATTCAAGATCTTTTATAAGAACGATTTCCGCGAAGCCAATAGCCGTACGATGACTCCGGAAGAGGTATTACGATTAAAGCCGCAACCTATCTATATTCAGTATCAGTAAACCAACAATAACAAATGTTTTGAAGCGGACACCGTCGAAAGACTATGATAAATCCTTACTTTTGCGGTTTTAATCAATAAAGCCGCATTCATGCATAAAGTACTTTTTCCGCTTAGTCTTATTTTTCTGTTGGTGTCCTGCGGGAGTGGAAACGATTCGACTTCAGATAATAAAAATTCGGGTGAATCCGCTTATACGCTGACGGGTAGCATTACCGGTCTTGATAGTGGCTGGGTGTATCTTTATCATCCGGAGAAAAACCGGGAGATACCCGATTCAACGTTGATTCAAAACGGTCAGTTTGAATTTAAAGGCAGTACAGACCAGCCGGAATTTGTTTTATTGGGGTATGAACAGTTTGGGCAGAAGCGGTTTCCGTTAGGATTTTTTCTCGAAGGAGGCAATATTTCATTGCATGGAACGGTAGATTCTTTATTTAAAGCTGAAGTGGTGGGATCCCGGGCGCAGGAAGAGTATAAGAAGTTTAATGAGCTACGCCGCCCCATAGAAGAAAAGCAGAAGAAACTTTATGAGGACTACCAGATGGCTGCTATGTCAGGCGACAGTCAAAAGGCAGAGAATATTCAAAAGGAGTATGAATCTTTGGAAGCGGAAAATAAGAATCTGGTATCGCAGTTTGTAAAGGATAATCCCAACTCCTACGTTTCTGCTTTTCAGTTAGCACAAACCTTTGCTTACGATATTGATCCCACTACCGTGGAGCCGTTGTATAACGGCTTACATGAAAAAGTAAAGTCATCTTACTTCGGCCAGGCTATTAAAAAGAGCCTCGATGCTGCAAAAACAACGGCTATCGGAAGTAAGGCGCCCGATTTTACCTTAAATGATATCAACGGCAACCCTGTCTCTCTAAGTTCATTTAAGGGGAAGTACACCTTAATTGATTTCTGGGCGAGCTGGTGCGGGCCCTGCCGCGTAGAGAACCCAAATGTGGTTAAAGCCTATCATGCATATAAATCAAAGGGCTTCGAAATACTCGGCGTGTCATTGGATGAGAAAAAGGATAAGTGGGAGCAGGCCATCAAACATGATAATCTCGACTGGCCACAGGTGTCTGACCTAAAAGGCTGGGAGAGTAGCGTGGCTGCGCTTTATGAAGTAAGAGCCATTCCTATGAATTTCCTCCTGGATAAGGATGGGAAAATCATAGCCAAAAACCTGAGAGGAGAGCAGTTGCTGAAGAAACTGGGTGAGTTGATGAATTAATTGGGATCAATGGGCCGGTCGACGGTTTAACCATAAGGACTAATCATCCTGCCTGTTATAGGTGACAATGGGACCATCGTTTACACCGAATATCAGAATAGAATCATTGATAACCTGAAGGCTTCTGACGTCTGCCCGAACTTTTAGCCCGCTTTTGGGCTGTGACAGGTAGTCAAATTTGCCGTTTCCATCGCCAAGCAGCGCCACTCCGTGATTGGCCCGGTACCGTCCGAAATTAATTCGCGTCCATTCATTATTACCGGCTAAAACCACGTCGGGTATCCCGTCCTTATTGATGTCCATTGTGCACATGGCATAGACGGGCGCATACTGTGCTTCTAACGGTAATTGCCGAAGTGCGAATCCGGAGTTTCCGTTATTTTGTAAATAGACAGTCTCTAATATCTCGGCCTTCAGGATTCCCGCACCACTTAATTGATCTTCTGAAAGGATGTCGTTGATGGTAGCTTGTGCATAGCTTCTATAGTCGTTGAATTTATTCTTATTCATCGGTAAGTGATCCAGTAGATCATCTCTTGAAAGAGCGGGATAGGATTTTCCTTTGATATAATAGCAAAAGATGGGGTCTATACTTCCGTTGCCGTCAAAGTCTTTATAGTAGAGGGATAGCGGCTCCTTGTCGCTTGCTTTAAACTGGGTGTTTAATCCGGTATTACCAACGATAAAATCTACGTCTCCATCGCCGTCAAAATCTCCAGCAAGTACCTTATTCCATAATCCGGTAGAAGGAAAGCGGATATAATCAGCGGAGGCATCAGTGAGTGAGGCACCGGTGTTGATAAAAACCTTTATGGGCATCCATTCACCCACCACAATCAAATCAGGCTTCTTATCCTGGTTGATGTCCGTCCATAGCGCATCCGTCACCATGCCTATTCTCTTGAGTTCGGGTAACCAGGTGTCAGTGGCATCAGTAAAGTTG
The DNA here is from genome assembly GCA_019454915.1 of Chitinophagaceae bacterium. Classification (GTDB taxonomy): domain Bacteria; phylum Bacteroidota; class Bacteroidia; order Chitinophagales; family Chitinophagaceae; genus Agriterribacter. The sequence continues at coordinate 3,666 of JACFNM010000180.1, read as the reverse complement.
CCCTTGCCATTGTTTAAAAGAATATAGCTCGCCGGGGGTTCGGGATATTTCCCCGGCCGCATTCTGCTACCTAAAAAGATATCTGCATCTCCGTCTCCATCTATATCGGCTACAACTACGCGCCCGGTACTATTCAGCAATTTTGGCAGCGCGCTTTCCATCTTTTTGAAATTACCTTTCCCGTCATTCAAGTACAACCTGTCCTGCAACAAAGGGCTTGACTCAGAAAATTCATACCCACCGCTGCCAATATATAAATCCGGAAACCCATCGCCATCGGCGTCAAAAAAAACTGCAGCAACGTCTTCATTAAGTGTGTCTTTCAGGATATCGGCCTGTCTTGATTCGATGAAGTTGTTTGGCCTGGTCTGCAGAAATAATTTACCCGCACTTCCCCGGGCTCCACCCACATACACATCTTCCAGTTTGTCACCGTTAATATCCGCTACTGCAATACAAGGACCCTGCCGCGAAAGATAATTCAAGAGGAATGGCTGTACCTTAAAATCATCAAAGTCATTCTCGACGTGGGTAAAATTTATCTTGTTAGATTCTTTTAGGTAGGGCTTCACCGGGTTAAGTCGGTAGGTCCATTTATCTCCCGCATCTTTGATATCCGCCTTTATCGTTTGGTCTGCCGGTACGTTTCTTAAGACCTGGTACTGGTCGTTTGGCCAAATAATGTAGATAGAATCCACGGTGGTACTGCCCCCTAATCCAAAATTCAGAATAGGGTCTACTGAAGACTGGTATCCCCTGGAGGGTTGCTGCTCCTGGCATAATAATTTGTCTCCTGTATAAAGTTTCACTTTAGTACCTATACCCAAACGGTTGTATTGGCTTCCCTGGAGGGATATTTTCAGATAATGATTATGTTGCACGCCGGTTCCGGTATTTTGATAGACGCCGGCATAGTCATTAATATGGCTGAATACGAGGTCCATCTTACCATCGTTATCTAAATCAGCATATGCTGCTCCTGTTGCAACCGTTTTATAGGTTAACCCCCATTCATCGCTAACCTTCTTAAAGGTGGAGTTGCCATTATTCTTATATAAAGAGCTGGACAGTTTTTTATCAGGCATCTTGGCGATATATTCCATGATGGCTGCGTTTTTTTCTTCATTTCTTAGTTTTATGGTCAGGTCTACGGTGTATTGAATGAAATCCATATCCGTATAATCTTTCACGTATCCTGTAGATACCACTAAGTCTTTAAACCCGTCATTATCAAAATCAGAGAATAATCCGGCCCAGCTCCAGTCGGTGTTTGATACGCCAGCCAATTGCCCGATCTCGCTGAAAGTGCCGTCTCCATTATTTTTATGCAGCATATTTCTGCTGTACTGGCTATAAAATCCCTGGTTAAATAGTTTTTGAAATTTTTCAAAGTTCTCGGCTCCCTGGTGCATTTTCTGGGCATAATTATCTTCGGGAAGCATATCCAGGGTGAGCAGGTCTATCAGACCATCATTGTTATAATCAACGGCATCCGATCCCATGGAGTAAAGCGATACCTCATTGAACCAGTCTTTCAGGCATTCCTGAAAAGTGCCATCCCCGTTATTGATAAATAAATAGTCGGGCTCATTGAAGTCATTGGACACATACACATCAGGCCAACCGTCATCATTAATATCTGATACGGCCAGCCCTAAACCAAAACTTAAAACATTTGAAATGATGCCTGCGCTTTCGGAGATGTCAGTATAAACGGCGTGACCGTGTTTCTCATCGAAATCGTTTCTATAGAGTCTGCATTGGTAGTTGATGTTGCGTTTATCCCGCCATTCCGGGTTTTCCATAGCTCCGGTAGTGTAACCCTGGAGGGAATGGTTTATTAAAAACATGTCGAGGTCACCGTCTTTATCAAAGTAGCCGTCGTTGGCTAATCCGTAGGCTTCGGCTTTTTCTGTAAAGGTTAAGTCACCGTTGTTGATGAATAGCAGATTCTTCCGCATTTGAGGATCAATATCGGCAGACCGGCAAATGTAAATATCCAGCAGTCCGTCTCCATTAATATCCAGCATGGTGGTACCGGTACACCACCCCTGCATGGAGGCGACCCCGCTTTTTTCCGTAATATTTTCGAATTTGAAATTGCCTTTGTTCAGGTACAATCTGTTTTTTGCCATATTACCGGTGAAGAAAATATCCTGCAGCCCGTCATTATTGATGTCACCGATGGCAACTCCGCTTCCGTTGTAGAAGTAAATATATTGAGTTACGTTTAACGACTCATCTTCTACCAACAGATTCCGGAAGTCAATGCCCGTTTCCTTCTTATCCTTTTTTTTGAAGAGCGTATCGTGTTTGCCGCCACAGCCCCACAGGAATAGAATAAGTACGGGGAAGCATATTGTTAATCTGGATGCCATATTAAACTAAGAAGGATTTATAATTTCGTCATTGTCAAACTTACTCAAAATTAGCTATAGAGCCTATGTTCTACAGAAACAAAAGGTCACCTCTCGTTTGAAGTGACCTTTTATATTTCAGGCAAGAAAATCTAAGGATTCCACCATAACCTGGTGCTTGTTTTATCAGGCCCTCCGAGTTTCTGCACGCCGGTTTCATAACCTTCTGCATTTACCGTGATTTCATCAGGAGGGAATATCAATCTTTTCACACTCGCCGCATCAGTAGATGCATCGGGGTTTTCATTATTAACCCGGGGATAAAGTTTGGGATATCCTGTTCGCCGGAATTCAGCCCAGGCTTCCCAACTCATGGATGGGTATAGTGCTAACCACTTTTGGGTACCGATCTGCTCCCGTTGTATTTCCTCTGTGGCACCGAAAGCCACCGGTATATTGGACAGTGGCGGCATTTTATATTCATCAGGTCCATTAAAAGGCGCGGGTGTCTTACTGCTGGCAATATAAGCAGCTGCTGAGGCGTCAACACCCCATTGTTTTAAAGATTCGGTAATACCATTCTCGTAACATTCCTTTGCAGTATAGGAGCCAATATTCCAACCGTTTAGTTTCGCCTCTGCCAGGTTGAACCAGGTTTCTGCAGCAACGTATACGGTATGCGGTTCGCTGGTATTGGCGGCATTTCTAAACCTGGGCACCACATTACTGTTATTATCGTTTGCGTTAAAAGCTTCAGACATCTGGGCGATGCTCAATCCGTTGCGTATACCTTTGTACTCTCCCGTATTTTTAGCAGGGGAGAAGTATTGCGGAAGCCTCGGATCTTCGTATCCTTTCAACACACTCTCCATTGATGCACTCATCCTGAATTCGCCCCATTCTGAGATAACACCCAATGGATTGAGAAAGTTTGGAGGTGTTGGTCTCATGTTCGCATTATCTTTATAATCCAGCAATAAGCCGCCGGGCGCACTCGCCGCAGCTTCGGCTTGTGTTTTAGCTACATCGGGCACTTTTTTAGAAACCCTCATCGCAGCCCTGAGCCGTAAGCTGTTTCCCAGTTTAAGCCATTTAGACAAGTCGCCATCATAAATGATGTCTCCATCGGCAAAGGCTTTTTTATCAGTATTTTGACTCAATACACCGGTAGCTTCAGTGAGTATTTGAAAGAAATTCATATAAACATCTTCCTGACTGTCAAAATTTACCACGTCATTTCCATTTCCTACTTCAGAATAGGGGATTGGGCCAAATAAATCGGTCATAGGCATGAAGATGAACACTTTCC
>JACFNM010000753.1 GCA_019454915.1 Chitinophagaceae bacterium | reverse complement strand
TAAAGACCAGTTTAAATCCCCCGGATTTATGGAATATCCATCCAGAATAACAATCTTCATAACAGCAATATTATTGTATATTAGTCCGGGCGAAATTAAGCAGAATGTTTCAACTACCCTTTCACAATGAAAAAATATAGCAAGCGCATCATCAAATATATTATCATCCTCCTTTGCGTCATTTCGATTCTTCCGTTACTGATTGGAAAAAACTATCTCTACAAAGCGATACGCTACAATTTTGCCGACATAGATGATTACAGGATTTTCGATAACAGAACGGTAGCCACAGCCAGGCCCGAACCCTGGAAGTTTTCTTCCGATTATGGAAGCATTCAACTACCAGACTCACTGGAACAATATCTTACACAACTGCAATCAGTGGGTGTAGCGCTGATACAAAACAGGGAACTGGTATTGGAAAAATATTGGGATGGATACAATGATAGTTCGCTGTCCAATTCTTTTTCCGTGGCAAAAAGCATCACCGGCATTCTAACCGGCGCTGCCATCCGGGACGGGTACATCAGCTCAGTGAACGATCCGGTCGCTAAATACTTGTCGTCCTTTGCCGAAGAGGAAAAAAGCAAAGTGACCATAAAAGATCTGCTCACAATGAGTAGCGGCAGTAATTGGAATGAAAGCTATGCCAATCCACTTTCAGAAACCACGGAACTCTATTACGGCAGAGATGTGTTTGCAACGGCAAACCGGGTGAAGATTATTCACACTCCCGGCACGCTACATGAATACAAGAGCGGAGATACTCAACTCCTGGGATTGATAGTAGAAAAAGCGACGGGAAAAACTTTGAGCGAATATGCGGCTGAAAAACTATGGGAACCGTTAGGTGCTGAACATCCCGCCCTGTGGAGTATTGACCGGCCGGATGGTAATGAAAAGGCCTACTGCTGCTTCAACACCAATGCACGCGATTTTGCCAGGATAGGTCAGTTCATGCTGGATAGTGGCAGGATTAACGGAAATCGGGTTATTGACAGTTTGTATTTCATTCAGTCCGTTACGCCATGTTTGATAACCGACGCCAATAACGATCCCTGTAACTACTACGGCTATCAGTGGT
>JACFNM010000179.1 GCA_019454915.1 Chitinophagaceae bacterium | reverse complement strand
ATAAAATTTTTATTAATGACTGGATGGCGGATACGGCTACATTAGGGCATAATCAATCACTCTATCATAAACTGAAGAGCTTTGGGCTGAATGAGATTGACAGTTTTACGCATAATATTCCATTTCTGTTCTTCTTTAAGAAGGGAGATCCCAATACGCCGGTTTTTCAAAGAACGGGCAGTACACCCAATGATTACCTGGTGGAGAATTTTACCCTGGAGGAATCAATGGTCAGGGGTTGGGTGGAATCTCCCTGGTTTGGCCCCGCTTTGCGGTGGGATGAATTACACTGGGATGGAAACACTATAGATCCGGTTTTAACAGATGAATCCGTAATAGAAGTGTTTGGGAAAAATGTTAACGGAGACGTTGAACGATTGGCAACCGTTCGAAATGCCAGAGATACTTCTCTTTCTTTTGTGGATAGTAGAATTTATCCCTATATAAAGTTGAGGCAGCTTACTTCGGATACGCTTCATGCAACGCCCTATCAGCTACAATACTGGAGAGTAAATGGCGTATTACCTCCTGAAGGATCTATTGCGCCGGATTTATACTTGAAAGGGAGGGACACACTGGAAGTGGGAGAGAAATTTGTTTTCTCCATCGCATTTAAGAATATCAGTGAGGAAGCATTTGACAGTCTTAAAGTGAACGTACGCATTACGGATAACAATAACGTACAGCACGTTATTAATCTTCCGAGAATGAAGCCGCTTGTCTCGAAAGATACACTCATCTTTTCGTACGAAATTGATACGAAGAATTTGCCGGGGGCCAATTCATTGTTTGTGGAGGTGAACCCCGATGAAGATCAGCCGGAGCAGTATCATTTCAATAACTACGTCATTCATAATTTCTATGTTAAACCGGACAATGCCAATCCGTTGCTGGATGTTACGTTTGATGGGGTACATATCCTAAACAATGATATTGTGTCTTCCCGGCCGCATATATTGATTACCTTGAAGGATGACAGTAAATTCCTGGCATTGGATGATACATCTCTGCTGAAAGTTGAAGTCAGGTATCCGGATGGACAGCTCAGGTCTTTTTCTTTTACGGGAGATACGCTGAAATTTACGCCTGCCAGTTTGCGCGAAGGTCAGTCTGGTGACAATACGGCGACGATTGATTTAAATCCTTTCTTCCTCGAAGACGGTGATTATGAGTTGATCGTTTCGGGTAGAGATAAAAGTGGTAACCAGAGTGGACAATCTGCTTACCGGGTGAGTTTTAAGATCATTAATAAGCCGATGATTTCGAATATGTTCAATTATCCGAATCCCTTTACCACGTCAACGGCCTTTGTCTTTACCATAACCGGAAGCGAGGTTCCGCAAAATATCCGGATTCAGATATTAACGATTACGGGCAAGATAGTGAGAGAGATTACGAAGGAAGAATTGGGGCCTTTAAAAATTGGCAGGAATATTACGTCCTTTAAGTGGGATGGAACGGACCAATATGGACAAAAACTGGGAAATGGAATTTATCTTTACCGGGTGATTACAAATCAGCACGGGAAGGCGCTCGACAAGTATAAGACCGAAGGCGATCAGACTGACCAATATTTTAACAAAGGGTATGGGAAGATGTATTTGATGAGGTAAGGAGGGCATTTTATTACAGGTGATTGAGGATTGACAATTACGTCCCATGTATGCAGGTGTTTTACATTTCACGGTTTGGAATTTTTTTATTTACATTAGCGAATGAGCGCTATCATATTTTCGCGCTTATTTGAAAGCTAATCTGAGGATTGATGAAATTGAATATGAGAGATGTGCCATACTGAGAAAGAAGCTGAAAAAAGCAGGTGGCAGATTACCGGTTATAGCTGTGTTGAATAAAATGCCGACTTCTAATAATATAACGCTCCTCAGACACATTGCAGCAATACTCGTGCTGATTAATCATTCGTTTGACCTGATGGGGAGATCTGAATCTGACCCGATAAGTTTGCTGACGGGCGGACATACATCATCCAGCCGGATAGGACTTATCTTTTTTTTCTTTATCAGTGGATTGTTGATTACTCAAAGCCTGTTTAGCTCTGATAATATAAAACATTTTTTGTGGAAGCGGATTTTAAGAATATACCCTGCGTTAATAGTCGTTGTACTGATGACCGTTTTTGTTTTGGGCCCATTGTTTACAAGGTTGCCCGTTGGCGCTTATTTTAGTCATGGGATGACCTGGGAGTATTTATCCGGTGGAATTTCCCTTATACGACTACGCTTTTTTCTGCCGGATACGTTTAATGAAAACGGAGTAAACGGTTCTCTGTGGAGCCTGCCTATAGAATTCAGGTTTTATATCCTGCTGGCAATATTTTTCGTTGCCGGAATATTAAAAAACGGCGCGAGGCGGACAGCTATTATCCTCTTTATTTTGGTAGTTTACCTGTTTTACGGTTATCTACCCCAAAGTGCGTTATCTGCATACTTTGGCCCTTATGTTCGCTGGTCAGCATTTTTCTTTCTGGGGTCTTATGTCTATTTTTTCAGAGAGAAGATTAAAATGAGTTTATGGATATTACTGGCATTGCTGATATTGTGGTATCTTATGCGGAATATAGAAATGGCGGGGAGGTTCACAGAACTGATCTGCTTCTCTTATATGGTCCTGTTCCTGAGTTATCACACGCCGGTAATCGGAAAAAATTTTTTTTCAAAGAACGACTTTTCCTATTCTATATATATCTATGCTTTTCCCATACAGCAAATGATTTTACATTGTTTGGCGGATAAGATAATGCCCTGGGGATTAGCCGGACTTACTGCAATTGCTTTGGTTCCGTTTTGCTACTTTTCGTGGCGTTATATCGAGAAGCCCGCCTCACGATTAAAGCATGTTTTTAGTCCAAAGGGTCTGGCGGATGATAATTGAGTGCAGAAGTATTGGTTTTATTGAAATTGTTTAATTATCTTGTATTTCAAAAAATCTTAAGACGATGAATATTAAACAATACCTTACAAACGACTGGATAATGGGTCGTCATGTTGGCTTGCTCATTTTAAGATTAGTGGCGGCATTGGTTTTACTTTACGGCCATGGGTTCGAAAAGCTGTCTGTTATTTTTAGCGGACAGGAAATCCAATTTATGGACCCGATTGGTATTGGTCCGAGTCTGTCTTTTTACCTGGCCGGCTTTGCAGAAGGGATATGCTCTCTTTTATTGATTCTGGGATTGTTTTCAAGACTCGCCACTCTTATTCTGTCTGTCAATTTCCTGGTGATTTTTATATTCCATGCATTTATAGCGGGAGATAGCTTTGCAGTATTAGAGCTGCGCTTCTTCTACCTGTTTACCTTTATCGCGCTGACGCTTACCGGCCCGGGTAAAATCTCACTGGATTATTTGTGGTTTGGTAAGGAGAAATAGGAGGGAAGATACAAAAAGCCGAAATTTGAAGGTAGTTGAAGGAATCATTTGGAAGTAATTCTCTTCGTACGAACTGAGGAAGTTTTAATTTATTGATTTTCGAGTGTTATGAATTGAGGCAAATTTGTTTTCTCTCAAATTGTTAACATAAGGATAGCCTTTTGAGGTGTCACTCAGAATTTTGAGTACCCCTGGCCAACAGTTTGAATGTTTGAGGAATCGTGGAAAAGGAACAAGTAAGATCATTTAGCCGTTTCAAGACAAATTGGTCAGTTAATCGTATTAACTTTATCCGTTACTTGCAATTTGAGTGACATATTTTAAGTGCTGATGAAATAATACTTAGTCCCTCTTCTATCTCTGTTTTTTTATCAATTCGATACACCCTAGCAGCCCTGTATTCCTGAAATCACCAATACACGGGTAGATAGCTTGCATTTCTTTCATCCGAGTGTCAATATATGCTCCCATCCGGGCAGCGATAGCAATAAGGATCTTCCAAGTGTACAATATTCGGTATTTGCTGACTGTCATGTGGTATTTTTCTTGGATCTCCTCCTGCACTCATGGAGCCGTACGAAGGTCCATGAAATGCCCTGTATCGGGCTAATATCTTGTGTTTGCCTCTGTATACAGTCTTGCAAGTTTATTGGCGTTTTTTAAAAAATAATCGGTGATGCCCATCGCCATTCCCTTACCGTAATGATGGTAGTCATCTATTGTCAGGTATGCTTCTTCCTTAATCCTGGATTGCGGTATTTCAAAAGTTCCTGCAGGTATATTGAATTCTTTTACCAGGCAATCGTTTAATGATCCTGAAAATTCCATGGGTATATATTCTACTGGCCAGTATTTATTAAGGAAAGGTGTAAAATCCGCCAATACATTTTTAGGCGTGTGCAGCAGGTTCATGGTGCCTTGTTGGCCCTGGCTGTGAATATCAAGCCCCAGATCAATGGTCTTCCCTTCGTTTTTCCAATCGCGTATCCATTTTTTTACGCAGGCAACTTCAGGTTCTACCGGAAGGTGAAGCGTATCAGTAAAATCGTCATCCCATTCCTGGTTCAGGTCTTCAAAGTTGCCATTAAATCTGGTGATGCCATGAAAGATACCATCGGGGTTCATCATGGGGATGATCTTGTACAGGGTCGTTTTTCTTGCCAGCGTAGCCTTTTCATTATCCGACAGCAGGAATCGGATCAGTCCTGATACCACGTACCCACCGCAATATTCGCCGGCATGCTGCAGTGTAGTAATGAATACAACCTTTTTTTCTGTATCCGGTATGGCAGGGTCCGTGATCGTCATTAAATGAATATCTCTTTCTTGCGGTGATCTGCCTATCACTTCAATATCCAGGAACGGGCTACCCGCAATGGCACGGATCATATCCTGTCCCTGCGTATAAGAAAAGGGATGCGCATATGCTATCCAGACGGAATCTGCCGTAAAGGTATTACGGAAAGTAAGCGAATGAAGTTTGGCATCGTATTGGACTTCGTTTATTCTTTCCCAGTTTTTCTGATCATAAGAATATACAGGACGGGTGCCTTTGGTATAGATAAGGTGCGGACCGCCCCGGTAAATGCCCGCGAGGCTGTCGAGCCGGATGGTAATATCCCTGTTGGCAGTATGGTTGAGCTTAAAATGGAACCAGTAGTACTGGTCATCGCTGCTGCTTTTCTGCTTCCAGTGTTTGGGCCAACCGGTAAGAAAGCCGGGTTTTGATTCCCACAGTGTGTCAATGCTGCCCGAATCGAAATTGCGGCTGACCGATATAGTAATAATCCCGGCGGCAGTGTAGCTTTTGGACGACCTGCAATGCGTGCCGGACAGCCCGATAAAGGCTAACAGGAAAAAAGACATGTTAAGGTTACTCATCCTCTTGCTTTTCAGAAGTATTTGTTTTAAAAAACAAGATTACTATGAACAAAAGTATACATTTCTTTGGAGTATCAGACTGTGGTTGATCCTGTATGCTTTGGCCTGGTGTTATATTTACTGGAGATTCTGGTAGTTTAATTTTTCATTTCAAACAAATCCTTCAATTCCCGGTTGCTGAGGTTGCCAATCCAGTTTTCGCCTGTGGCAACGGTCATTTCGGCTAATGCTTTTTTGGATTGTATCATTTCATTGATGCGCTCTTCAAAGGTGTTTTTTGTGATGAACCTGTGAACCATCACGTTATTCTTTTGACCGATGCGGTAAGCTCTGTCTGTTGCCTGCGCTTCCACCGCCGGATTCCACCAGAGGTCATAATGAATTACGTGGCTTGCAGCCGTGAGATTTAAGCCCGTACCTGCGGCCTTCAGGGAAAGAACAAAGATTTTATCTGCCGGATTGTGCTGAAAGGCTTCTATTATTTCTTTGCGCTGTTTTAAAGAACATCCTCCATGATAAAAGAGCGGAGGATTTTTATACCGTTCGGTAATAAAATGTTGCAGCATCCTTCCCATCTCCGTGAACTGGGTAAATAATAATACTTTTTCTCCATTTTCTACGATGCTGTCTAATTTCTCAAAAAGCAGTGCCAGTTTACCGCTTAGCGACGCATCCAGCCGGTTGTTTTTCAGAAACTGGGCCGGGTGATTACATATTTGCTTTAGCGCCAGGATCATTTGCAATACCAATCCCTGGCGAACAAATAATCCTTTTTTATCCGTGGCTTCTATCGCTTCAATTTCTTTCAGCGCTTCTTCCAGCGTTTTTTCATACAGGCTGGCCTGCTCTGCCACGAGTGTGCCAAAGCAGTCCATTTCAATTTTATCGGGCAGATCATTGATAATGGTTCTATCCGTTTTCAAGCGACGTATCATAAACGGCGCCGTTATTTTTTTTAACTTATCCGCAGCCATGAGGTCGTTATAGGTTTCTATGGGCGAGGCAAACCCTTCCTGAAACTCTTTCAGATTACCTAACAGACCGCGATTGCTGTAGTCCATGATACTCCACAATTCACTCAGGCGGTTTTCTACTGGCGTGCCGCTCATGGCGATAAAATTGTCGGCGCCAATGCTTTTGATGGCTTTGGCCTGAGCGGTGTCATTGTTTTTGATGTGTTGCGCTTCATCTATGACCAAAGTATGCCAGGACAGTTTTTTCAGCTTCGTAGCTTCGGTACGGGCGATGCCGTAAGAGGTGAGTAATACATCGCTTTTCTTATTTAATTTCCGGTTGCCCCCATGAAATAAGTGTACAGATAGGGAGGGGGCGAATCTTTCTATTTCAGACTGCCAGTTTGTAAGCAGCCCGGTGGGCGCTACCACCAATACCTTTTTGTCTTTTAGAAGTCCTTCTTCTTTGTATTTCATGAGCGTGGTAATTACCTGCAATGTTTTTCCAAGACCCATATCGTCTGCGATTACCGAGCCGAAGCCGATTCGCGCATTTCTATACATCCAGGAAAAGCCTCTTTTCTGATAGGGCCGGAGCGTGGCACGAATATTTTCGGGTAACGTAATTTCTTTGTATTCCGTCAATTCCCTGATCAGATGCTTCACTTCATCGGTGAGTTCAATTTTTGCACCGAAGTAATCGCCGCTTAATGCTGTCCGCAACAACTGGAAAGGACTGAGTTCCTTCGAATCGTTGAAATGCTTATGCAGTTTTTCCAGGTCTTCGCTGCTTACATAGATATACTGCGATTTGTATTTAATGAGGGTATCCGATTGCCTGAGCAGCTTTTTAAAGGAAGCCTCGTCCATAATGGAATCACCCACCGCAATCTGCCAGTCAAAATCCAGCAGTTGGTCTATGCGTAAAAATGATTTCCCTTTTTTGGACTTTAGTTTTACGCTGGGTTTTGGTCTGAGAATATGTTGCAGCGATTTGGGCAGCAATATATCAATATCCAGCAATCGTATTACCGGTATCATCTGCATCAGGAAGGGCGTGAAAGTAGTCGTGTCCATTTCCATCAGATTATCGCCCCCGCTATTGATATAATCTTCCAGTCCCGGAATCATTCCATGCAGGTGCGCCAGGGATTGTAAAATCTCATAACGCTCCTTCTCGTGTTTTTTCAGCGAAAGAATTTCCCTTAAAGGAATGGGCGTTTCCTCTGCTTTGTTATTGGAGTGGATAATGTTCAGGCTTGATAAAAATCGGTTGCTACTCGATTCTGAAATAACGATTTGGGGACGGAATTTACCCTGGGTCAGGTAATACTTCTGGAGCCAGGACTGTATGCCACCACTCAGCGATTCTTCACCCGGCAATGAGAAGCTATAGCGTTTTCTCAGGAAAAACAGCTCATAGAACAAGTCGTCATTTCCTTTCCCTGCTAAAATATGGACTAAGCCGGTAATGAATAAAGAAAGCAGGTTGATGGCAGGGGCTTTATCAATGGTTGTTTCCTTTTCGCCGTCTAACCACTGGAAGATGCCGGGGGGTAATATCTCCTGCATTTTCTCTGTTAGGACCCTAACGTCTTTGCTGAGCATAGCGGGAAGCCAGCGAACCCCGAACTGCTTATCCGGATGCTGCACTATCTGCGGAACGATGGCGCCATTGGCTACGAGGTGCAGCGATAAATAAAACACGGAATGTAAAGCGGCTGTGGAGGGCTGGTAATCCAATGTTTTATTAGCCGGCACCCGGATGATCTGTGTCATGAACTCCGGCAGGGAAAAGACATCTTTATTGACATAAACCCGGGCGTGAAAATCCTTATCAATGGTCACTTTTTCTACGCTGTGGGTATTGATGGACCGGTCGTCCTGTATAGCACGCTCTAATACTTTTTCAAAATTTAATTTCCCCTGTAATATTTTCTGTCCGTCACGTACAATACGGCTCAAAGCGGCGCTGTACTGTTCCTTAAAATCAGTTTTGCCCGGATAGAAAACGGGGTTAGCGGAGAGCAGAGAGATCAATGATTCATGCAGAGGACTTAGTGAGGAAAAGGATAGTTTTTGATAGGCTTGTTTGGTATCGAAGCCGTCCTGGTTTATCTTTTTCGATTTCTTCTTCTCCTTGTCGAAATACAGCTCGGATATTTTGGGAATGGCGGTTTGTTCCTTATTCACTAAGAGTCCGCGGTTGTTGAGTTCCTGTATTAGATCTATATTATGCAGGCTGAAAACCAGGAACGGATTATTATCAATCTCAGCGGACACTTTGTAAATGACTGCTGCAAGATGTTTACACGGCACCGCCCAATCGGGACAACTGCATTGCATTTTAAAATCGGTCCATTGACGGGGGAA
>JACFNM010000178.1 GCA_019454915.1 Chitinophagaceae bacterium | reverse complement strand
CATTGCGGTAGCTTCCAATTGGTCGTAATCTACCAGACCAGACTCCTTTTTTACGCCATAGAAATAAGCATGATAATTTCTCCCGCTGAAATTAGCCGGGCTGCCGTGCGTAAGGTGCCCTCCCATGCTCAGGTTGAGACCGAGGATCTTGTCTCCCGGTTTGAGGCATGCCAGGAAAACGGCTGTATTTGCCTGGGCGCCACTGTGAGGCTGTACGTTCGCCCAGGAAAGGTTGAATATTTCTCTGAGTCGGTTAATGGCGATAGATTCAATTTCATCTATCACTTCACACCCGCCATAATACCGCTTGCCGGGGTAGCCTTCTGCATATTTATTGGTGGCAACAGAGCCCATTGCCTGCATTACCTGCAGGGAAGTAAAATTTTCTGATGCGATTAATTCTATACCTTTCCGCTGACGTTCAAGTTCTTTATTGAGGAGATTGAAAATGGAAGTATCTTTTTGCATGCCGCAAAAATAGCGCAACAATCTCGAATTTTGTTATTTTCACTTTTTCAAAGCCTATTTGTTCACTTCATGAAAGCCATTATTCCCGTAGCCGGCGCAGGTACAAGATTGCGCCCCCACACGAATACACAACCCAAAGCGCTAATCCCCCTGGCGGGCAAAACCCTGTTGAGTATCATCGTAGACCAGTTAAGAGAGGCGGGAATTGAGGAGTTTGTCTTTGTTATTGGTCATTTGGGGGATAAGATTACGGATTATGTAAAAAAGAAATATCCCGCGCTACGTTGCCATTTTATACTGCAAACCGAGAGGCTGGGGCTTGGGCATGCCATCTATCTTACCAGGGAGGCAGTGGGAGCGGACGAGGTATTTATTGTACTGGGAGATACTATCTGTGAATACGATATAAAAGACATACTGTATAGGGATGAATCCATGCTCGGAGTGAAGAAAGTAGATGACCCCCGGGGCTTCGGGGTGGCAGAGGTGGACGCGGATGGCATCATTACACGGGTAGTGGAAAAGCCGCAGATTCCAAAATCTAACCTGGCACTGGTGGGTATATATAAAATAAAAGATACGACTTTCTTATTCAACTGCCTTGAAAAGAATATCGGCAACGGCGCCCAGGCAGGCGAAGATTATTATTTTACCGATGCTTTGCAGTGCATGATTGCAGAAGGCGTCGTGTTTCATTCCTTTAAAGTGAGAAATTGGTTCGACTGTGGTAGAATCGAAACGCTACTGGAGAGTAATGCCACGCTGATGAAAAAATCCGGAGGCTACATAGCGGCCGATCATCTTTTTGAAAATGTGGTCATCATTCCCCCCGTCAGCATCGGAAGTGGCTGTGAAATCAGCAATTCCATTTTAGGTCCCAACGTAGCTATTGGAGAGCAGGCCACGATATCTTACTCAGTGGTAAAAGACTCGATTATTGGTGACTTTGCGGGTTTAAACGATGTAGTACTTCAGAATTCCGTAATCGGCAGTGACACCTTGATTAAGGGAGAAACCAGGACCTTAAATATTGGAGATAACACGCAGATAGAATTGGGCTAATCTGCCCGGTTCATATCACCACCGGTCAGGCTGAAGAAATCAATTTTAGTTTATCCCCTTTATGGCAACGAGGTATTGCACTATCTCGTGTATGGAGGAGTCGGGTACCGGAGCGCCAAACGTTTTTTGCATTTTAGTCACAATTGAAGCCCACGTTTTTTCGGGAAAGTCCGGCTGATTGAGAATATACCTGGAGGAGTGGCAGATGAGACAATTATTATTAAATGCCTGATAGCCCGGCGCTTCAGGCAGTTTGGTCGCCACCTCGCTGATATCTTGAATTGAATAAGAAGGCTGATTTCCGGGGTGTTCGGAAACCGGCTGTTGACAAGACACAGCTATGACGCATGCGATCAGGAAAATAACGGGTAGTTTGATTTTTCGTATGATGAATGACATGGTTATTCGGCTTTTAATGGTAGAACTTCTATTTCATTACGCATGTAACCGCTCCGGTTCCATTGGTGCATGGGCTGTGTTTCTCCCCGTGCATTGGTGGCTTTTACAAGCAAAGCATAATCTCCTTTTCCGGGCGGTGTGAAATCGTAATGCCAGCGTCTCCAGGAGTATTTCCCCAATTCAGGATCCAGCCTCGCTTCCTTCCATGTTTTACCATCATCGGCAGACAATTCCATTTTAGTAATTCCAAACCCTCCATCGAATGCCAATCCCTGAATATCCGATTTCTTTCCGGCTTTTATGATTTCATTAGGCTCGGGTGAAACGAAGATAGACCGTACATCCATTACGTTGATAGGCTCCATATCCGTAGCGAGCGAGTCCGGACTCTCGTTTCCATTTGATATGCCCTTAGGTATCTTGTAGGCATTTTTCATCCAGAATCCTTCGAAAGGTTTGTCGAGTACCTGAATATCACTCAGCATTCCTACCCAATAGGTGGCATACCACCCGGGCACAACCAGCTTAAGGGGATACCCGTTGAGTAACGGCAGCGGTTCTCCATTCATTTCATAAGCTACCATTACTTCCCCATCATTAGCATGATCATATTTTAACGATTTTACAAAGTCGGCAATCGTAGGAGCGGGGGGCATATCCAAGCCGTCAAAACTTACTTCAACAGCGCCTTTCCGGACGCCTGCATAAGCCAGTAGATCACTCAGTTTTACCCCGGTCCATTTCGCATTTCCCATAGCGCCGTTTTTCCATTGCCCGCCCGGAACCCGCGGGTCAAAGAAACTCCGGGAATTCCCCGAACACTGGCACAGGGCGCTGATGGTAACGGGGGTGAATTTTGTTTTAAGATCATGAAGCGATAAAGCAACATCCTTATTAACATGACCTCCTATCCTCAAACGAAAAGTATCTTCATCAACTACGCCAGGCAATCCCGCAAGATGCCACCGAACAAAAAATACTTTATTGGGCGTATAATCGTGCAGGAAAAATTTCAACGGCGTTTCCAGATTCGGCGGACGATCGGTAAGCAGTATCATACTATCTTTGCCCTCAGCCTTTACCAATACCTCGTCTTCAATGTTAGTGGTTTCCGGTACAGTTGAGGACGTTGGCGCATTACAAGACAATATGAAAGCCGTAAACATCGAGAAAGTCAATAGTTCTTTCATTAGATTGTGTTCTTCTGAAGATAATAATACAGATAAAGGTAGGATTAAATTTTGAATTTCGGTTAACTTGAAATCACATGAAAGTAAAGAAGCTATTTATTTTGGGACTCTGCTGTCTTCCTTTCATCGGCCTCGCCCAGGAATCAGAGCGGGCGACTTTAGACAGAATTGATTCGGTACGTAATGATAAGGTTTTCCAACTTGGAGAAGTGATCATCGTTGCCAATCAAAAGCCTGAATTATCCACCCGGATTAATCTGCACCAAATGGAATCCCAGAATAAATTGGAGGTATCCAGGGCCATCAATATGATTGCAGGTGTGAACCTGGCAACCGTTGGGCCGAGAAACGAATCTATGGTAACCGTCAGGGGTTTTGATTTAAGACAGATTCCCGTGTATATGGATGGAATACCGGTGTACGTTCCTTTCGACGGGTATGTTGACCTGGCGCGCTTCACTACTTTTGATCTTTCTGCAATAGATGTTTCCAAGGGATACTCTTCTATTTTATACGGACCCAATTCTCTGGGCGGCGCTATTAATTTAGTTTCCAGAAAACCCGTTGAGCGGTTTGAATATGATGGCGCCATCGGGATGATCAATTCCGATGGTTACCGGGGAAACCTCAATGTGGGATCCCGTCTGGGTAAATTTTATCTGCAGGGAGGATTGAGTTATCTCCACCGGGATGCATTCCGGCTTAGCCGCAATTTTATACCTACAGATCATGAAGACGGCGGACAGCGGGATAATTCCTATCGAACCGATCAAAAATACAATATCAAACTTGGGTGGACTCCCAACGAGAAGAGCGAATATGTATTCGGATATATCAATCAACAGGGAAATAAGGGCGGGCCGGTATATACCGGAAGTGATACCTTGAATGCTCTTCTAAAAAAACCCAGGTTCTGGAAGTGGCCGCAGTGGAATAAAGAGACCTTTTACTTCATGTCAAAAAACAATATCGGCACTACGGGCTATTTCAAAGCCAGGCTCTATTATGATAAGTTTATCAATTCCATTATCAGCTATGATGATGCGTCTTATACTACCATTACGAAACCTTATGCGTTCAAAAGCTGGTATAATGATTATACCTATGGCGGCAATATCGAGTATGGAACCACTATTGCAAAAAGGCATCATTTAAAAGGAGCGGTTCATTTTAAGAAAGATGTGCACAGGGAGCGTGATTTGGTGCAGCCGGTCCTTCATTTTATAGATAATACCTTTACCATTGGCGTGGAGGATGTGTATAAGATTTCTGAAAAGTGGCTGTTAATTCCGGGCCTGGGATATAGTACGCGGGACAATGTAACCGCAGAAGAATACAACTCCGATGATGAAACCATTTCAAATTTTCCGGACGCAGGAATCAGCGAAGCATTTGACGGGCAAATCGCTTTGTTTTATTATTTGAAAGAAGGTCACAAAATAGGCGGAGTATTCTCCCATAAGACCCGCTTTGCAACCATCAAAGATCGGTATTCTTATCGGTTGGGTAGGGCTATTCCGAATCCGGGATTAAGGCCGGAAACGGCTACCAACTATGAAATAAATTATGCTGGACAAGCATCGCAAAAACTATTTTTTCAAACTGCTTTTTTTTACAGCAGGTTAGCGGATATTATTATGAGCGTAGACAATGTGCAACCGGGGAAATCTCAGATGCTGAACGCCGGTAGAGCAGAATATAAGGGCGCTGAATTCAATGTCAATTATCAAATCATCAGGCAGCTGTTCGCAAGTATAAATTACACCTATTTAGAAAGACGAAACCTGACCAATCCAACTATCCGTTTCACGGATGTTCCCCGATCAAAAATATTCGGCTATATTCAATATCAACCCGACAATAAATCAGAACTAACACTGAGCACGGAGTATAATGGTTCACGCTACAGTACGAGCTATGGAACAGCAGTAAAAGATTTTACATTAATTGATATTATGGGAAGCAGAAAGATAGGCGCTCATTTGCGCGTAGAAGCAGGGATAAAAAATCTTTTCGATAAGAACTACAGTCTGGTGGAAGGGTTTCCTGAAGAAGGCAGAAATTTCTATGTCACAATTCGGTTCTTCAATCGAAACCGATAAACCTACCAACTGCCACCGCCGCCGCCGCCAAATCCGCCGCCGCTGGAGCCACCGCCGCCAAAACTTCCGCCTGAGGACCCGCTCGAAGGAGGAGAACTGTAAAAAGTACTGCTCATGGCGTTCATCGAACGGTCAAGACTATTCATAAAGCCCATCGTATTGAAGCCATGGTCCGTATAATTTCCCACATACCAGGCGGGAGGAGGAATTTCCAGCCCCTCCAGCTTATCCTTCCACTTATCAGCAACACCAAAAACAATTGCAAAAGGTAAAACCTTATCAAAATAATTACTATCCTGTCGCAGGAACTCCTGCAACCTGTCTTTCTCTACCGTTTTGATAAACTCCCTGAACCCAAGTAACTTTTGATAAAGTTCTGTCCCCCTCACCGTTTTCCTGGGCATCAACGGCGCAAAAATGAAAAACGGCAGCGTACAGAGAGGCAGAGACAGCCATTTCAAAAAATCAACCGGATAGAAAATGAGCATAGGCAACAACGAAGGTATCAGCATAATAAGCCCAAGAATAATATACAACAGCGGTATAGCCCTGCTATGAGTCGTGTAATATTCTTCTGTCGAAATCTTCTCTTCCAAATCCGTCTTTGCCTTATTCATCGTTATGTAAAAACTATTCTTCAGATCATCCAAAACGACCGTATCCTTAGTCGCAAACAATCCGTTAAACATGGTTTTTTCGAATTCCTGCGCTCCGGGATCCAAATCTTTCAGCTTAATGAATTCGTAAGTTGTGTTATGAATAAGCCCCAAAAGTTTTTTTGATACAACCTCCTTAACCTGTATGTAGCCACCGGCGCCCCAGAAAGGAATAAGCGCCGTGAGATCCCGTCGGTTCAACCGCCCGTCAATAATATAACCCGCTACCGAAGGACTTATTTCTTCCGGAGGATAATATTCCGTTTGCACCGTAACCGGCAAATCTTTACCCCACTTCCGCCACGCCCGAAACAGCAATACAAAAACCATCACGGGCAACAACATCCACCATATCCCCATTAACTTATAATCTGGCTTCTTCAAATATCCCGCAGGCATTCTTACGCCTGCCGTTATTCCCTCGCCCGGATTCAACGGTTGTATCGAATGACCTTCGAATGTTTGCCGGTCTTTCCACGCGGATAAAGTATTATTCTCTTTGCTCCCTGCCTTGCCCGTGGCAACAAACCACTGATTGATATCAGGCAACGGCTCGAAAAAGTGTATGGAGAAAGTCGCGGAATCTATTTTTACGTCCCATTCATTACCAATCAGATTAAAGTATAATTCAGAATAGTGTTCAAAGAAATTGATCGCGCCTGTTACAGTGTAACTGATTTCGTAGGTCTGGTCTCCTTCAACATATTCATCAGGTGATCCAATTCTGACAGAGATATAATCTCCGTCCTCTTCCCTTTCGAATTTAAAATTCTTTACCCCGATTCCTTTAATCTTCGTATAACGGTAGCCGTTAAAGACCCAATCAGTATTCGCTTTTTCAACAGAATCACCCAAAGCCGAAAGCGGATAACGGTAGGGTATTTTTCTGAAAATACCGTGTCTGGGCTCAAGGAAATGTACATCTATTTTTTCCGACACTTTTATATCTGCATTCTTTTCAAGTTGGATATCCACATGAAAGTGTCGGATAAAAAAGTATTCCTGCGCAGATGCCCGCGATCCTGCTAATAAAAGGAAAACAAAGCCGAAAAAGAGGCGCAGTTTCATAACGTCTTAAAACTTGACTTCCACATTTTGCTCTTCCGCCGGATTCTCCAGCTCATAAAATTCTCTTTTGGAGAATCCCATAGAACCTGCTATCAAAACAGCGGGAAATTGCTGAATGGCAATATTATAGTCTCTGACCGTAGCATTATAATAGCGTCGGGCATTCCCTAAATCGGTTTCAATCTCTCTCAGCGCATTTTGTAACTCGATAAAATTGGCGCTGGCCTTCAAATCGGGATAATTTTCGGCCACGGCAAACAAACGACTCAACGCGCCCGTTAGCTGCTGATTCGCTTCAGCCAGTCCCTTGAGATCATCGGGCGCTACTTTGCCCACCGCAGCCCGGGCAGCGGTTATTTCTTCAAAAGTTGATTTTTCATGTTCAGCGTATCCTTTTACCGTATTGACCAGGTTAGGAATGAGGTCAAACCTTTTTTTCAAAAATACGCGAATATCGCTCCAGCTATTATCAATTTTGGTACGCAGCCTCACCAGACTGTTGTATATGGAGACGAGCCAGATGGCCAAAACGGCTACGATTGCAATTAAAATCCAGATTGCGGTCATGTGGTATAAATATTTATTTATTAAATATACGGAGTTTTAAAATGAATAGATAGTATTTACCGATATCATCTTTGGCTGACGTGATACCCTCCACCCGTTAGCTATAATTTACTGTAACCCGGCTTATTCTAATCTCTACCGGTTCAATTTACTCCCTATTCCCATCAAATCAATTTCCGTCGGATTTCGGGGAAACGCAACGACCGTTGCAGGAGATATTGCGAAGAAAAGATATTACAATACACCGGCGATTGTAATGTATCCGTAATCATAACATCGCATTGTTTGTTCTCCAAAGAATGAAAGGAATTAGCTGAATAAAACAAGAGATAATAAAATTTTTTTATATTAATTACGTTAGCCATAGGAATGACCCAAACTTGTTTTAAAATGACTTCATTTAAATGGCCCAAGGCAATTCTCTTCCCGGTATTTGTACAAATTCCCCTCTGATTAGGGGTAAGACAGAGGTTTTACGTTTCTTATACCCTCCCCTCAGAATCATGGGTAACGTTATAAAAATCAAGGCCAATTCGGAATTGTCTGATTACCTGCCTAAATTTGACCCTGTTATAAACAATCCCATGAATCAGAAAAGCCTGTTATTGCTGTTCCTATTACTGATTTGTGGTAACCTGTATTCCCAGGTTAAAATACTTGAAGCGGTACGAATTGATGTTGCGCCAAAAATTGACGCTTTTCTGAACGAAGAGGCCTGGCTCCAAGCACCCGTCGCCTCAGATTTTATCGTCAGTTTTCCCTCCTTCGGAAAACCAGCCTCCCAAAAAACAGAGGTAAAAATCCTCTACGATGACGATGCGGTATATGTAGGCGCTTATTTATATGATGACCCTGCTCTTATGCGCAAACAAATCACCGCGAGGGACCAGGAACAACAAAATAATGCTGATTTTTTTTCGGTTTTTTTTGATACCTACCGCGACCAGCAAAACGGATTTCAGTTCCTGGTCACCTCTTCCAATGTGCAAAGTGATGCACGACTTGGACCAAATCTTGACGTTAATTTTGGAGATTATGGCGATAAAAGCTGGGATGCCGTGTGGGAAAGCAAAGTATCAATCCAGCCGGATGGTTGGGTGGTGGAAATGAAAATACCCT
>JACFNM010000177.1 GCA_019454915.1 Chitinophagaceae bacterium | reverse complement strand
CTATAACCAGTGAATGGAGCGTTGCAAATAACACCTATTGGCTGAATTCATATAAAGCGATAACCAGGTGTAATACTATTTTGAATAATTTAAGCCGGTCTGCAGGCAAAATCCCCGAACAAACGCTTACAAGGTATGAAGCCGAAGTACGCTTTTTGAGAGCGTGCCAATATTCCAAGCTTATCTTTTACTTTGGTGATGTTGTTTACTATACCGAACCTTTAGAATTAGATGAGGCTTTTGAAATGGGTAGGACGAGCCAGGCAACCGTACTTCAGGCAATTTATCAGGATTTTGATTTTGCAGCGGAGCGCCTGCCCACAGATTACGGAGCTTCCGGCTTACAAAGAGCCACCAAAGGTGCGGCTTATGGAATGAAAGCCCGGACAGCACTATGTGCAGGTGATTTTGCCCAGGCTAAGACGGCCGCGATGGCTTGTATGGAATTGAGTACATATAAGCTGCATTCCGATTTTTCTTCATTATTTTTGACGAGCACAAAACAGTCTGACGAATTTGTCTTTACTCTGCCACGTTCTGTTGAGTTTAATCTTACTTTGAGTATACAGGATGTTATCCCCAGAAACTTAGGAGGTTGGGGAGCCTGGAGTCCTACGTGGGAGTTGTTCAGCGCATTTCTTTGTTCAGACGGATTACCGATAGATGAGTCTCCCTTATATGATCCTCATAAGCCTTTTAGTAACAGGGATCCCCGGTGTACCGCAACAATCGTCGAATTTGAAACCCCTCATTTAGGGTTTATGTACCAACCGCACCCCGATTCTCTCCAGGTAATGAACTTTAATACAGGCAAAAAGCAAACGTATAATGATACGAGATCGAACGCTCAGTTTGCATCCTTCAATGGCTTGCTTTGGAACAAAGGAGTAGATGATACGTGGCTGAAAAATGGATATAGAGTTGATCCGGCGAAAATAATATTAAGATATGCAGATGTACTATTAATGTACGCTGAAGCTAAAATAGAACTGAATGACATTGATCAGTCGGTGTTAGATGCGATCAATCTGGTTCGTGCCCGGGCATATGGGGTGCCGGCAGCTGAAACTGATAAATACCCTGCAGTTACTACAGCCGATCAGGCAGGACTTCGTACCATATTACGGACAGAACGCCGCATGGAATTTGCTTTTGAGGGACGGAGATATACGGATATTATCAGATGGAGACTGGCAGAAAAGGTGCTCAATTTGCCCAACTACGGCATGTTGGATCCTGCGGAATTACGGGAAAAGATCGTAAATAAGGGCTTGTGGTTTTTCCCCGAAACGCCCCCTATTGATGAAAATGGAATTGCTGATTTTTCTATCATGTTCAATAAAGGGTTG
This sequence comes from Chitinophagaceae bacterium, assembly GCA_019454915.1. Classification (GTDB taxonomy): domain Bacteria; phylum Bacteroidota; class Bacteroidia; order Chitinophagales; family Chitinophagaceae; genus Agriterribacter. The sequence continues at coordinate 7,287 of JACFNM010000177.1, read as the reverse complement.
ATCAAGAAGATCACTCAACGTTCGTTTGATAAAAACAGGCAGTATCTCTGGCCCATCCCTGCAAAGGATATATTGATTAACAGCAACCTGAACCAGAATCCGAATTATTAATGCATGGTGTGTTATGCACATAAAACGAATAAACTGATGAAGCGCTTATCCGTTATTATCTTTCTCTTTTTGTCTGGTTCTTGCTACGCCCAGGAGTCGTCGAATGTCAGTGGTGTTTTTCCGGACATGGCAATGGTTGCCGGTCATTCACCCCGGACAGAAGCCGGAACGGGGGCTCTTTTTCCCTGGGCCAACCGGCTTTGGGTAGTTACCTATGTGGCTCATCTCAGCCGGTCAGGTTCCGGCACAGGTTTGTATGAAGTGAATGTTGTTGATGGGAAGATGGAATTGAAAAAGCGTGTGGAAAGCGTGGTTGGAACTTATGCCAACAGGTTGCTGCACGGTGAAAGTAACCAGTTGATCATAGGTCCCTATATTATTGATACGAGTGGGCACGTACGTGTTATTGAAGGTGTTAAAAACATACGCCTGGCAGCCACGCTTACGCATCTTTCTGATCCCGCTAACAAGGTTTATTTCTTGGGAATGGAAGGCGAGTTTCTTGAGGTTGATGTTCATACTTTAAAAACGAAGAAGCTTTTCGATCTTATGGCGGAGCTTAATGAGCCCGCCGGTTCGAAACCTCACTTCAAATCCGGCTTTACACGTCATGGCCGGGTGGTGGTCTGCAATAACAGCTACTCGGTTAAAGATTATAATGGTGACTGGAAAGCAGGGAGATTAGCAGAGTGGGATGGTAAAACGTGGAAAATTATTGAACAGAAACCTTTTACCGAAGTATGGAGCGCGTCTTCATTCGGCGCTCCCATTCTTGCAACAGGCTGGGATAATGCATCCGCTTTATTAAAGGTTTTTCTTCCATCATCCAAAAAGTGGATAACGTATCGCCTGCCAAAATCAAGCCGGGCCTTTGATGAAACAAGCAATACCGAATGGTTGCGTATAAGAGAAGTTGAAACGGAACGGGCCTTGCTTGATTGTCATGGCATGTTCTATGAAATAGGGTTCCATCTATACGGGGATCAGCTTTGGGCTATCCGCCCTGTTTCTTCTCATCTTAGGGTCATACCTGATTTCTGCTCATGGAGAGGAATGTTAGTGCTTGGGGGAAATCAGGCAACTCCGATGAAGTTTGGCCCGTCAGATTCAAATCCTTTGGCGGGGCAACCAGAAGCCGGGTTATGGTTTGGTAAAACAGATGACCTTTGGAACTGGGGTAAGCCATCGGGCGAAGGTGGCGTTTGGTTAGAGGATAACGTGGTGGCGGGAGCACCTTCGGATCCATTTATAATGTATGGGTTTGACAAAAAATCGCTACACTTATGGCACGATCAAACATCGCCGGTAACCTTTACCATTGAAGTGGATGTAACAGGTAACGGAACGTATCGTACCTATAAAAAACAAACCGTTGCGGCTAATGAATATTTTTCCTACGAGTTCCCTGCGGGGTTCAGCGCCCGTTGGGTAAGGATAGTGCCGGATAAAAATTGCAAAGCAACAGCATGGTTCATTTATAATTGATGTAAAAAAACTCCCTGAAATCGTTAATAATAAAGCCATTTAAAATGAGGGGTAAACTGTTATCGTACGTCTTATTGATTTTTGTACTGTTCTCTTGTAGTTCAACCGAAGAATCGTCCACAGGTTTTCGTCAGATAAGTGGTATTTATCCACACCTGGCATTTTATAACAACGAAGGTAGTGAATGCGGCGTTGGTGCATTGGTGCCATGGGCTGATAAACTCTGGGCTATTACATATGGGGCATCAAATCCGTATGGCTCATCTGACAAATTATATGAAATCAGCTCTGATTTAAACGTGATTGCTCGTCCGGAAAGTAACGGGGGAACTCATGCCAACAGAATGATACATAGAGAAAGCAAGCAGCTTTTTATGGGTTATTATGCCATTGATTCTCTACGTAATGTACGCGTCATTCCATACGAAGAAATGCCAGGGCGGATCACCGGCAATGCCCGCCATTTATCCGATCCTGAAAAGAAAATCTATTATGGTGCCATGGAAGGCGGGTTTTATGAGGTTGATGTTAATAGTTTGGATGTTACTCTTCTTTACAGGGATGCCAGCCTCTCATATAACCATGCTCCCGAAGCTATTAAAGAAATGAATCAGAAACGATCTGATATACCCAAAGGGTGGGATGAATTATTAGGGGATCACGGAAAAGGTTTATATTCCGGTCAGGGGGTGCTTGTTTATTCAAACAATGGGGAACGCGCGGCAGGAAAACCATTAGATACCGATGCCGGCTCATTATCGGAATGGAGCGGGGGCCAGTGGAAATTAATCAGGAGGAACCAGTTTTGTGAAGTAACCGGACCCGGGGGAATTTATGGAAATGATAATCCCGAAACAGATCCTATCTGGGCAACCGGGTGGGATCATAAATCCCTCCTGGTAGGAGTGCGGGATCATACCACAGGGTGGAGTTTTTACAGACTCCCTAAAGCAAGCCATAGCTATGATGGGCTTCACGGGCATTTTACGGAATGGCCCCGGATAAGAGATATTGGTTCGCCGGAGCAATCTGATTATCTGATGACTATGCATGGGATGTTCTGGCGATTTCCGCAAAATTTCACTGCATCAAACAGTGCCGGGATCAGGCCGCGTTCAGCCTACCTGAAAATTATTGGAGATTATACCCGATGGAATGATAAGATCGTTTTCGGCACAGATGACTCACCCCACAGGGAATTTGACAATAAACGGTTGGCGAAAGGCAATAGCCAGGGACCCGGACAATCGAATTCCAATTTATGGTTTACCTCAATAAACAAACCAGACGAACTTGGTAGCACAACTGCAACCGGCTCTGTTTGGATGAATGAAGAGATACCAGCGGGACAACCGTCCGATCCGTTCCTTTTTGCCGGATGGAAGACAAGATGTGCCTGGATACAAAACGAGGGAAAGTCAAAAGTGGATTTCACTTTTGAAATAGATACAAACGGTAAAGGGGATTGGACATCGTATAAAACGATTCCGGTTGAACCCGGGAAAACGGCTTTTATTGATTTCAAACCGGGTGAAGAAGGAGAATGGATTCGTGTGAAAACAAGCTCAAATTCTACCGCAACGGTTACTTTCTCTTATACCGGCATAAATAGTGTAAAAAACAACAACAATGATCTGTTTACGGGATTATCGAAAGTAAGCGATGGTCAATCAATAGGCGGATTGCTTTACGGACTGGGAAATGATAAACGCAGGTTGGGCATAGCAGTTCAAACTTATCAGGATATGAATGATCAGGAAACGGGGTATTATGAATTGGATGAAAATATGACGCTGGAAAAAAAGGTTGATTCGGAAACGCATGCTTTCATAAAGAAAAATTTTACACTTCCGGCAGAAGTTGTTAAAAAAGCGGTACAGATTGAGGAATCTTCTGTTTTGATAATTGATGACAAAGGGCGTCGCTGGAGGCTGCCATTAGGAGATAACGCTTTCACCGATTTGACAAATAATGCAACGATGCGAATATGCCGTGAGGTAGTCACAGAACGCGATCTTTTTAACTGCCACGGCACCTTTTATGAGCTACCGGCAGAAAGTGCCGATGGTTATGCTAAGATCAGGCCAGTCTCTTCTCACAATTTCCGCATTAATGATTATGCATCATACAGGGGATTATTAGTAATGACGGGTATAAATCCTCATGCAAAAGAAAATGATCACATTATCCGTTCGAAAGACGGAAAAGCCGCGGTCTGGGCAGGGGCTATTGATGATTTGTGGGAGCTTGGCAAACCGGTAGGCAAAGGTGGCCCCTGGAAAAACTCTAAGGTGAAAGGAGGAGAACCGTCTGATCCATATTTAATCGGTTTTTATGATCACCGCACTTTAGAAATTTCACATGATTCACCTGAATCAATTTCATTTAATATCGAGGTAGATCCAACAGGTAATGGAAGCTGGATGACTTATAAAAACGTGATTATCCCCCGAGGTGAAACGTTTAAGCATCAGTTCCCGGCAGGTTTTCAGGCACGTTGGATCCGTTTTATTCCGGGCAAAGATTGTGGGGCAACCACTTTGCTTGAATATAATTAACAGGGATGGTGATTAAATCAGCAGAAAACATAAGTCAATAACTCGCATAGCAAAACAGTACTCAAAAATAATATGAAATTAACAACACGGATTCTAATCTTGAGTAGTATATCAATGGGTCTCGCATGCTCAGCTCAAAAAAAGCCAGTTCAGGATCATGTTTCAATTTCTGGCATCTATCCGCAACTGGCCTACTATAACAATGAAGGTGAGTGCGGCACAGGTGCTGTTGTACCCTGGGCGGGACGGTTATGGGTAGTAACTTATGGACCTCACGCGCCTTTTGGCTCTTCTGATAAACTGTATGAGATCACGAGTGACTTAAATCAGATCATAAGACCCGAAAGTATCGGAGGTACCCCCGCCAACCGGATGATCCATAAGGAAAGTCACCAACTTTTTATTGGACCTTATGCCATTGATTCCAACAGAAATGTGAGGGTGATCCCTTACTCCGAAATGCCCGGCCGCCCTACGGGAAATGCACGGCATCTTTTTGATCCTGCGGAAAAGATCTACTATGGAACCATGGAGGAAGGATTCTACGAAGTTGATGTCAACACGTTGAATACTAAATTACTGTACGAAGACCGGAACGTAACCAATCAAAAAATCAAAGAGGGACAGGATACTACGAATAGTCATTTAGCTTCACTTTATGGTGTTCACGGCAAGGGACTGTATTCCGGACAGGGCGTGCTGGTCTATTCCAACAACGGAGAAGATGATAAACGTGCGCCTTATCAATTTGATATTGAAGCGGGCTCGCTTTCGGAATGGACTGGCAAAGAATGGAAACTGATCAGGCGGAATCAGTTTACCGAAGTAACCGGCCCCGGCGGGATCTATGGTAATAAGAATCCTGAGTCAGACCCTATCTGGGCAACCGGATGGGATCACAAATCTGTTATCCTCGGTGTGCGGGATGCCGCTACCGGGTGGCATTTTTTCAGATTGCCCAAAGCAAGCCACAGCTACGACGGCGCTCACGGCTGGAACACGGAATGGCCGAGGATACGGGATATTGGAACCGCGGGGAAACCGGAACTGTTGATGACGATGCATGGCATGTTCTGGCATTTCCCCGATACCTTTTCAGTTGACCACACGGCAGGCATCCGCCCCCGCTCTGCCTATTTAAAAGTCATCGGCGACTTTACGCGATGGAATGATCAACTGGTTTTCGGTTGCGATGATGCGGCCAAAAATGAGTTTCTCAATAAAAGAAAACAAAAAGGAGGCATCGAAGGCGCCGGGCAATCCAATTCCAATCTTTGGTTTACATCGCCGGAAAAGCCGGATGAGCTCGGGCCCGCTACGGTTTCAGGAATGGTTTGGCTGAAAGAAAAAATTGCGGCGGGTGAAACCTCCGAGCCTATGCTTTTTGCCGGGTGGGAAAAACGGATGGCGTGGATAAGTAACCATGGGACAAAGGATGTTGTTTTCAGTTTTGAAGTGGACAAAACAGGCGATCAAAACTGGCAGACCCTGCAGTCCGTGACCGTGAAAGCCGGAGAGACAGCCAATATCGGGTTTGACAAACATGAAGCAGGAGAATGGATCCGGGTAAAGACGGATCTGCCGACAGTAGCAACGGTAAGTTTCAACTATTCGCCGGGCGATAGTCGCGAAGTTGGATCCTCATCAATATTCAACGGGCTTGCGAACGTACAACAACGGGATAATATTTCAGGCGGTTTTTTATACGCGCTGGGAGACGACCGGAGAGCGCTGGGTATTTCTGCTGTGAAATTTGAAAATGACAAACCTGTTGAAACAGGGTATTATGAATTAGACGCAGATCTGACCCTTGCCAAAAAAGAAGATCCTAAAACCGATGCGTTTATCAAAGAAAAATTTGCTATCCCTCAAAATGTGATCCAAACGGATGAATCTTCTGTGCTCATAATTGATGATAAAAACCGCCGCTGGAGGCTTCCCTTAGGCGATCCCGAATACAAAGAGTTAACGGATGCAGGATTATTACGGATTTGTCGTGAAGTTGTTACCGAACGTGACCTCTTTCACGCATCGGGTACCTTTTATGAATTGCCCGCAGAAAATGCGGATGGTTTTGCGAAGATCAGGCCGATTGCTTCCCATCATTTTCGTATTCATGACTATGCGTCTTATCGCGGCATGCTGGTGATGACGGGCATAGATTCAAAGGCGGCGAACAATGAACATATCGTCCGTTCCGAAGACGGGCAGGCGGCGGTATGGCTGGGGGTAATTGATGATCTGTGGAAGCTCGGCAAACCATCGGGTCACGGCGGGCCGTGGAAAAATACCAACGTTAAAGCGGGTGAACCATCTGACCCCTATTTAATTGGATTTTATGATAAACGAAAACTGGAAGTTTCGCATACCCTTGCGGAACCCGTTCTTTTTAGTATTGAAGTTGATCCCGTAGGGCATGCTCCCTGGATGCGATACAAAGAAATTACCGTTCAACCCGGAGAAGTTTTCCGGTATGAGTTTCCGGATGGTTTTCAGGCAAGATGGATCAGGTTCGTAGCCGACAAAGATTGTAAGGCAACTGCATGGTTAACCTATGAATAGTATTTTTACTGTAATTTACTGCTAACTAAGTATTAAATTTGTAATAGCATAATATTTAAACGGTATGAGTTCCGCAACTATAAAAGAGCAATTGCATAATTATCTTGAGATCGCCGACGATAGAAAGCTGAGGGCTATTTATACAATGGTAGAAGACGAGATACGGGAATCTACTGTTGAATATTCTGATGAGTTTAAGGCTGAGCTCGACAGACGTGTGAACCATTATTTAAACGGTGGAAAAATGGTCACTCCTGCGGAGATGAATAAAAGATTACAGCGCATCAGAAAGAAGAGAACTTAGCGATGGTCTACGCCTATATTATCGATCCGGTTGCTGCCAACGAATATGAAGAGGCTTTTACCTGGTACGAAAAGCGAAGTGCTACTGCTGCGGACAAATTTGTTATTGCTGTACATGATGCTATTGTCGCTGCCTGTAATAATCCCAAACGGTATAGAAGTACTTTTAAAAACTTACGTGAACTTAGTTTAAAAAAATATCCGTTTAATTTGATTTATAGGATAATATAGATTAACCGCAAAGTTAATACAGTTCTTTGATAAGTCT
>JACFNM010000176.1 GCA_019454915.1 Chitinophagaceae bacterium | reverse complement strand
TTTACATAATTCTTCAAAAGGTGATTCCTTCTATCCAATCTTATCAGCCCAACTCTTCCGTAGTTCCGTCATCATCTCCCAGGATAACCCGGGTAGCCATCTTCACAAACAGTCCATTGTCTACTACTCCGGGAATATTATTGATTTTCTGTTCCAGTACTCCGGGATGTTCAATTTTGTCAAAATGACAATCAATGATGTAGTTTCCATTATCTGTAACAAAGATGTCGGCCCCTTTTTTTCTGATGGATGTTTGGCAACCCAGAGCCTCTATTTGACGTGCTGTGTGTTGCCATCCAAAGGTTAACACCTCAACCGGTAAAGGAAACTTGCCCAGAGATGATACTTTTTTATTTTTTCCGGCAATAACAATAAATTCCTTACTTACTGAAGCCACAATTTTTTCGCGAAGTAAAGCGCCTCCGCCACCTTTGATTAGATTTTTTTCACCGTCTATTTCGTCAGCGCCGTCAATGTCAATATCAATATCTCCTACTTCATCCAAGGGTACAACATGGATTCCACATTCCCGCGCAATTCTCTCTGTCTCGGCAGATGTAGCTACAGCCGTTATCTGTAATCCGTTTTTTACTTTTTCTCCTATATACTGAATAGCCCAGTAAGCAGTAGAGCCTGTACCTAATCCAATAATCATCCCGTTCTTAACGTATTCAACTGCTTTAAAAGCGGCCGCCTGTTTTGCATTCATCTTATTTCAATTTTCTATAGTATAAATTACGTGCTTCTACCATCATACCTGGATTATGGCACTGAATGGCAAATTTGCCTTCCTTATATTCCGTATCTCTATAACTCATCACCAGCTGATTCTTTACCCAGATATTAATACTATCGCCCACTGCCCTCACCTTCATTTCAAACCATTCACCATCTTTAGTAAGCAACGCTGTTGCCTTTCCTGTTGGCTTGCCCGGTTTCCACAGCCATCCGGTATAAGCGTCCTGGCTATTACAAATCTGTGCCTCATAACCTCTTGGAAATCCATCGGGATTATCGGCAGGTTCATGTGCCCTGAAATACAAACCGCTGTTTGCACCTTTTCCCTGATCGGTTATTCTGAATTCTCCTTTCACCTCTAAATCGGAAAGCACGGGCGCAGCATACAAATGTCCCTTTCCGCCCTGTCCAATGATCGTACCGTTCTCAACTCTCCATTCCGCATTCCCTCTTACTGTCCATCCATTTAAATTCTTTCCATTAAACAACGAAATCCATTTAGGTTTTGCCGTCCATGAAAATGATACAACAACAAAAAAAGCTAATGTAAGTCCCGCCAAAAATTGTTTCATTTTAATTCTGTTTTTTTATCTTTCAAGTAAATCAAATCAGGGCATTATCCATGTTAACCTATAATGAATACAATACGTATCTCCTGCTGTGGATTGAAGTTACTCCAACCCCCAAATTTTTCCTTTCATAGTAGCAGGAATACCCTCACTAAGCCAGCGTGGTGGTCGTTCCCCCTTTAATAACCAGTCGAAAAATTGTTGCTCTCTGATCTGGATGTCTTTTCTGTTTTTTCTTTGCATCAGATTATGTTCCTCGCCATTATAGTTGAGCAGCCAAACCGGTTTTCCTAATCGCCTCAGCCCCGTAAATAATTCAATCCCCTGATACCAGGGAACGGCTCCATCATTATCATTATGCATGATCACCAAAGGTGTGTTCACTTTTGGCAAATGAAACAAGGGAGAATTCTCTATATACAACTGAGGCTTATCCCACAATGCGGCGCCAATGCGGCTCTGTGTTCTCTCATATTGGAATTGCCGGTTCAATCCGGTAGCCCAGCGGATGCCCCCATAAGCACTGGTCATATTACTTACCGGCGCCCCCGCCCAGGCAGCTTTAAACAGCTTAGTTTGCGTAATGACGTAAGCCGTCTGATAACCTCCCCAACTCTGTCCCTGCAAGCCCATTCTTGTACTGTCCACCCATCCTTTTTTCACCAGCGCCCTCGCTCCGCTTACAATATAATTATAAGCACTCTTGCCGGGGTGGCCAATCGTATATTCAATATCCGGTACAAAGACAACATATCCCCGGCTTACGAAAAAAGATATATTCAAACGGCTTGGTGTGGGAGTGGGCGGTATATACTGATTCAGCCCATCGCTGAGCCTTTCATAGAAATAACATATCGCCGGATATTTCTTTTTAGGATTGAAATCTTCGGGTTTATATACAATACCGGTGGCCATTTTTCCATTATACGCTTTCCAGTGAAATAATTCTGCCGTCCCCCAGTTGTATTCACTCTGTTGGGGGTTGATTGAACTGAGCTTCTTTTCATCTTTCCAGTGGATGTTGACGTAAAGGTCAGGAGGGCTGACATAAGTTTCCCTCGTATAAATATATACATCACTGTTCTTCGCTTTCAGAAGATTAACGCCGCTCACCGCGAAAGCTCCGTACAGGAGAGAACCAGGCTGGGAAGGTTTATGCAGGCTGAGTGCAGCAAAACCCGAATTTTTATTTTGCTCGGAAAACTGGTGAAGCAACACTTGCCGGTCACTTGCAATAAACCTTTCTTCCGGATCCGTCTTAATATATCTATAGACCACTTTGTTCTTGCGGCCTAAACCCAAAGTGAGGTTAGTTGCCGCCCCGGCGCCCTCCGGGCTTAGCTGCCAGATATCATAGCGATCATAAAGAAGAATACTCTTATCATCCTCCGTCCAGCCCATCACGCCATAAGCCGTAGGGTCAGTAGGCATATCGAACTCTTCATCATGCCATTTTACCTTTACACGGGAAGAGATATCTCTTGTCTTTCCATCTTTCCAGGTAAAATATTGCCGCAGTTTCGGGTCGTACCAAAAAGCATATTGACCACCCGGAGATATGCCCGCACCCGCAGATAAATTTTCTTTGATTCGCTTCCTTGAACCATTCAGCGGGTTGATAACATAGATATCCTTGAGTGTCCTCCCCTCCCATTGCATCGGAATTCGTTTGCCCACATCCGTGATGCCTACAAAGAAGTCGCCATCTCCTTCCCTGCCCTGCACTACTTCAGGAATTTTCTCATCCGCCAACTGAATGAAATCTCCTGAGGTCAAATTAATCATTGCGAGATAGTATTTCTTCAGGTCCTTATCCAGGTTTTTCAGTTGCATTGTCTGCAGGTAGTCATCCTTATAGTTCCACACGTCCACTTTTACCAGGTCTATATCAACAAGCGAGGTGTCCTTCGGTGGTTGAGCCGGCGCCGTACCCGCAAAGAGGCGCTTCCCTGATTTACTAAAATAAACCTTCGCGTTTTCACTAATGCTCCAGCCTACGGGCATACCCACCGTATTTTTGTCTGCTACTATTTGAGCGGTGTCATAACCATTCTGCCAATACCAGAGTTTATAAAAACGCTGCTGTGCATTAACGCCGCTGTCCCGTTCTGCAATGAAAGCTACGCGGTACCCTTCTTCATCTATCGCAAATTGTTTAAAACTGTTTCCGCCATTTAATATAGTACCCCATCGGCGCTCTCCTGTTCGATATACAAAAACAGCAGGTTTTTGCAAACTGTCTTCCGATAGGGTGGTTTCTGCCACCAGGATATTAGCCGTCTTGCTCCACAGATATTCCTTCACGTTCTCTAACTTCTGCACTGAACGCTCCTGAAGGTTATAGATCACAAGCTTCGTCCCTTTTTCTTTTTTTGTGGCTGTATCCTGCCATTGTCTGCCACGATCCATTTTCGCCAAAGCGTCGTCTTCGTCAGCGCCTTCATATATAGACCGCGGCTGCTCGATCTTCTGTCGTTGCTTCATTTGTTCGGGGGTCGTTTCTTCTCTGCTCCTTTTCGCAGACTCTAAGGCGGACATGAGCGCCGTCTTTTCCTTACTCTCCGATACGCTATCGGGTAAGGGCTCTTCCAATAACCAGGCTATCCATTCGCCATTCTTTTCGGGTAATTTATAGGATTTTACGCGCGCTTCCTTCAATACGATCCCTTTACCCAATTCCAGGATAACAAGCGAATCTTTCGGAAAATCTTTTGCAGCCTTCTTTTTTATTTTAGCTTCTCTTTGCGCCTGGAAAGGAGGCTTTATTTTACATACCATGTATTTACCGTCTTCCGTAAAAGCCGCCTGGTAGCCTCTTGGGATAGTTTCTTTGTACTTTCCATCTGCTGATTGCAGCACCATCGTATTATCACCTTCCTGCACATCCACTGAATAGAGAACCCACTTCCCGTCCCGGCTGATTTTACGCTCTCCTATTGATTGCCAGTTGTCATAAACCGAATGATCAAGAGGTTTTTTATTTTGTCCGTAAAGAGAAAAAGATTGAAAAGCGATAACTATCCAAATTATTCTTCTCATAATTATTTAGGATTTATACCAACAGTTCGCAAGTTAAGACTAAACTTCATTTAAAGTTCTCCTCTTATATAGCCGGATTGTTTGTAAGGTGACGGTCAGCAGAATCAATGCAACTCCATAATAGAAACTACTATTCAGGTACTGATTTTCGTGGTAAATGACAAAGGCCCAGATGATACCGTACACCGGTTCAAGGTTAAAACTAAGATTCACTGCGAAAGGTGATATTTTCTTCAGGGATTGCAGGGAGAGATTGAACGCTACAATTGTGCAAAGCCAGCTCAATACCAGCAGCCAAAGAAAATCCGCGCCGTTTGGCAGGTAGCGTCCGTCGGAAAAGTAAGTATAATAAACCGGCATCAACAAAGTCAGGATAAGAAGCGCCCAGGTTAATTCATGAAAAGTAAGATCACCGGCAGGCAGTTCACTGACCAGGTTTTTATTTAAAATCGGGAATATAGCTGCAAAGATAGAAGAGATGAGTCCGAGTATAATACCCACTCCATATTGCCCATCGAAATGAAAGATCAATCCGATGCCTGCTATAGCAAGAGATCCAAACAGTACTTCTATCCAGTCGAGTTTCCTTTTTAGAATTATCGGTTCAAAAAAAGCTGAAAAAAAGCCTACGGATGAAAAACATGTCAATCCGATCGAAACATTAGCATACTTAATACTGCCGTAGAAAAACACCCAGTGAAGAGCAACAAATGCGCCCGCTTTGGCAATTTTAAAGTGCAGGGATTGGGGTACTTTCCTGAGACTACCGGAAATAAAGTAAATGACGGCCATCGTCGCGGAGGTAATAAAAAGCCGCCACCATACCAGCATCCCTTCATTCAGCGTTATCAACCGGCCAAGGACTCCTGTAAAGCCTGCTAGAAATATGGAAGCATGTAAAGACAGGAATGCCTTCTTCATTGAAATCTTTCTTAATAACTGACTACTTCGGAAGCAAATCCAGGAAGACAAATAACCGTTTCCACCAATCGCTGAAGCATTAACTCAGCGCCTTTGCCGGCAGGGCTGTTGGAGTGATATAGGAAGAGTTGCGCACCTTACGGCGATAATTTTTAAACATACTCTGCCACTGGATTTTAAGCACACCCAAAATACCTTCTTTCACAATGTTCTTATTCATTTTGGAAGTACCGTATTTACGATCAATAAAAGTGATAGGAACTTCTTTGATTCTAAACCCAAGCTTCCAGGCGGCAAACTTCATCTCAATCTGGAAAGCATATCCCACAAAATTTATCTCGTCAAAATTAATCGTCTCCAGAACTTCTTTTCTGTAACATACAAAGCCCGCCGTCGGGTCCTTTACGGGCATCCAGGTAAGGACTCTTGTGTAGAGCGCACCGCCCCTGGACAGCGCAATCCTGTAACGGTTCCAGTTCACCGTCTTTCCTCCCTGCACATAGCGGGAGCCCACCACAACATCCGCCTTACTAAGGCAGGCGATATACATGCGCTCCAGATCACCCGGGTTGTGAGAAAAATCGGCATCCATCTCAAAAATAAAACGATATCCTTTATCTATCGCCCATTTAAAGCCATCAATATAGGCGGTACCCAGTCCCTGTTTCCCTCTTCTTATTTTCAGAAACAACCGGTCGGGATAATTTCCCTGCAAACCTTTTACTAAATCAGATGTTCCGTCAGGCGAATTATCATCTACAACCAGTACATGATAATCCAAATCCAATTCAAAAATAGCTTTCAGAATCGTTCTTATATTCTCGCGTTCATTATATGTGGGTATAATTACCAGCTTTTCCAACAGATGTGCTATTTAGTTGTAGATTAAAGTTAGGATTTAAATTTGTTATATAAACTAAAATTAGCGTTATGCTTTCCTAAGCATCGTTCTATTAAATATCTCCGTTAATTTTTGCTTTGTATGCAAAGGAAAATCACCTTTCATCATCCAGTCATAATACTGGGGTTCTAATTTTAACACTTCGGTTACCGGTTTACCTTTGTGCTTCCCAAAATTAAAGACTTCAACTCCGTTTTCCATTACAAAGCGCCGGGCAAAATCAACGATTTGTTCTTCACCGATAAATTTTATAACGGATTCCAGGGTGTTGCCTACCTGTGGATAGCGCTGCAGTTGGGATTCCAGAATCTCAAAAGTAGCCGCAGCATCCGCTTCCGCACTATGCGCATTTTCCAACTCTTTATTACAGTAAAATTTAAAAGCTGCTCCTAACGTGCGGGGCTCCATCATGTGGTACAACTTCTGAACATCCACCAGGAACCGGTTAGAAACATCAAAATTCAGCCCCGCCCGTAAAAACTCTTCTGCCAGTATCGGAAGATCAAAGCGGTTGGAATTGTAACCCGCCAGGTCGCAATTATCGAGAAACTGGCGTATCTCATTAGCAACCTGCTTAAATACCGGCGCATCTTTCACCATGTCATTGGTTATGCCGTGAACTTCCGATGCCGCCTCTGGAATGGGTATCTGGGGGTTGATCAACTTTCTTTTTACTACCCGGCTGCCATCCGGTAAAATTTTAACGATAGCCAGTTCAACAATCCGGTCAACAGCGAGATTGACTCCCGTAGTTTCTAAATCAAAAACTGCTAAAGGCCGACTTAATTGCAAATGCATATTCACCACAAAATTATTTATTTCGGCAAAATACCTAAAAAATATAAATCCGGCATATATTCTGTTAACATAAGACAAACAATTGCGCTAATCGCTTTTAAACACAATATTAGCTTTTTGGTTAGACACAATCTTTGTTTCTTTGTAGCGAATTAACTGCATCTCACTTCCAATCCCCCCTGAAGAATTAGATTATCTCCTACTCCTACGAGCGCCGGCTTGTAATCATTTGTATATTATCTAAAAAACAGTCAACATGAAAAGGATTATTCTTGCAGTATTCGTGATAATTGCTCTGGGAGCTATGTTTACCTCATGTACTTCATCAAGGACAGGATGTAAAGCCACTCAAAATCTGGTGGGGTACCGATAAGATTTACCCTCTGTAACTAAAATAGGCTGTCTCGCAAAAGACAGCCTATTTTAGTTATTCGAAACAAAAGATTAGTTATAGTGCAACTTAAGATCAACACGGCGGTTCCGAGCTCTGCCTGCCGCAGTCTTGTTGTCAGCTATCGGCTGATCCTGTCCAAAACCGGCGGACACCAGCCGGGCAGGATCTACTCCACCCTTATTCACCAGATAATCCACAACAGACTGTGCTCTCCGTTCACTCAATATCTGATTCTTATCGGGTTTGCCGGTATTATCCGTATGACCTTCAACGTCTAATTTGAGGTTAGGATCTTCATTCAGGATCCTGGCTACTTCATTCAGCGACTTAAATGACTTAGCTAATAAAGTAGAACTTCCCGTAGCAAAATATACATTCTTGGCAGCTACATCAATCCTCTTCTTCACTTCCTCTTTGATCTCAGGACAACCCTGATTACTTGCAGGTCCTGCCAGTGTAGGGCATTTATCTTCTTCGTCATTTACACCATCACCATCGGTATCGGGTATCGGGCAACCATGGTACTTGGCTACACCGGCCACATTCGGGCACTGGTCTTCTTCATCATTGATGCCGTCGCCATCTGAATCCGGGATAGGACAACCATGATATTTCTCCAATCCTTTTACATCAGGACACTTATCATCTTTGTCGGGGATACCATCTCCGTCCGTATCCGGGCAGCCGTCAAACTGCGCAAGTCCGGGAACGGTAGGACAAGCATCCAAAGAATCCACCACACCATCGTTATCCGTGTCAACAGGAACGGGAGGCGGAGGCGGGGGGATCACTTTGGGTTCTTTTTTCTCAAACAGCGAACCCGCTACACCCAAACTGTAAAACAAATGATTGGCTGTGGTAGCAGAAGTAACCGCGGCACGGTATTGTGCATTAAAATTAATATAAGCCTGATCCAGTAAGTTCAGTTGTACCCCCAATCCGAGTGGCACATAGGCTCCCCAGTACCCATTCCAATGTGAGCCACCCACGCCTGCAGTCAGATAGGGCGTAACCCAATACTTATCACTCAACAATTTGGCATTGATATTCGCATCTAATTCTGCAAGCAACTTGTCATTACCGCTTTGGGGCTTATTTGGGACAGGATAGGAAACAAAAGTTCCGCCTAAACGTCCCATAAAATCAAAGTGGTCAGAGAGTCCCTGAAAATAATTTAAGGCCAGCCCCGGGCTCATCCTGCCGGTCTTATACCATTGTTTGTCTTTTAACACATCGCTAAGGGAAGTATTCTTCAGGTCTTTAGCCGTTTCAAAGTCGTGAAAT
>JACFNM010000752.1:831-1090 GCA_019454915.1 Chitinophagaceae bacterium | reverse complement strand
AGTATCCTTATTGCGGCGCTGAATTATTTTCATCCGCCGGGTGAAGATGTTGTTCGCTTTTTTGAACAACACCTGGTAGCGATGAAATGTCCGAAGCATACCCTGCTGTTACAGGAAGGTGAATTATGTAAGTATATTTATTTTATCAGAAAAGGTTTGGTCAGGGGATACATTAAAGAAAGCAATAAAGAAATTACTACCTGGATTACGGCAGAAAACGAAATGGTATCTTCTATTTACAGCCTTGATTTGGAGGTTC
>JACFNM010000752.1:0-821 GCA_019454915.1 Chitinophagaceae bacterium | reverse complement strand
ATATGCAGGCGATTGAGGATTGTGAATTTTTAGCCCTAAGCAACAGGCACCTGAAACAACTCTACGAGCGTTATCCCGATTTTAATATCACCGCCAGAAAACTGTTACAACAATATTATCGGGATGCAGAAAAACGGGCACTGTTGATCCGGCATACGAATGCCGTTTATAAGTACCATTATTTTTTGGAGCATTATGCCCATCTGGCGAATAGAGTTCCCCTTAAATATATCTCTTCTTTTCTTGGAATTACGTTTGAAACTTTAAGCAGGGTACGAAAGAAGATAGCCAATACTCCAAAAGGCAAAGCTGATTTCAGTAAAATTACTAAGGCGCAGACCGGGTAAATATACGTGTTGTTATTTTCTGTCTGCAATTGCCGTCTTTATTTGAATTGCTTTACTGCAGCATGTTTTAGCCATTTTTTTATGCAATTGCTAACATGACAATTGTCAAGTATTTTGATAATAAGTATTTCCCTTTATAGAGTGAAACCGGCCCGTATTAATATTTTCACGAACTAAAATGGGTAAACGGTGGCTTTTGCTGCCGATTCAATAATCTAAATATCCAGCATGAAATCGTTCATCTTATCCGGCATTCTTTTGCTGTCTTTTTTCTCCTTAACAGCCCAAACCACATTTAATGCAGGCAATGAAACCCAGTTAAATACGGCCATCAGCAGCGCCGTTAACGGTGATATCATCAACTTTACCGGTGATATAGTAATAACCTCTACAAAATCCATTACAGGAAAATCCATAACCATTAACGGTAACGGATATACGATTTCAGTACCCGTAACCGGACTGGATGACCAG
>JACFNM010000175.1:5747-8644 GCA_019454915.1 Chitinophagaceae bacterium | reverse complement strand
CTATCCAGCCAGCCTGGAGGAACTTACTTTGTGATTATCAATACAGATGATGGGATTACAATAAACAAAAAGGTGCTCAAAATAAAATAAACCTGATAAAGAATAGTCATTCAACGAAGGCAAACCAAAATCAATCACGAACCCTTAACCGACCATGATTAACAAGTTTATTTTATCTACGCTTTTCTGCCTGCTCTTACACGCATCTTATTCTCAAAAATTTATGCATGGGGTTGGCACCGGAGTATTTATTAATCTAAGCCCATTCACTCAGCCGACCATTCCAACCGTACTTACTTATTCGCCACGGATCAATTTCTTTGAAACCAGCGCACTGTCCGTATCGGCAGGTATTCCTTTCAGTGTCGGTTTTGGCACAACTTATTATACCAACTACTATTCGGTAAATGGATTGGACGTGGAAAACACTACAACGTATGTTATAAACATTCCTGCAATGATAAACCTAAACATAGGTGCAGGTTCTTCTAAACAGACTGAAAAAAGGTTTGGATTTTTCATTGGTGGTGGAGTTTCCTATCAATACGGTCGGTATGTGTTGGATGAATATAATGGAGTTACCAACGAATATCCTAAAGTAAAAGAAACATCTGTAGGCCCTGCAGGCAATATCGGACTTCGTTTCGCAGTTGGAAAGCATCAGAAAAACATTGAAGCAAAGTTCTCGTATATGAGATCGCTTAAGGAAGATAAGATTTCAGCGTTAGGAATAGTAGCGCTGTTCAATTTTTAAAAGCAAATTTTAAACCTCTAAACTCAGACCATCATGAAACACTCCATCGTCCTTTGGCTATGCCTGGTTATAGCAAATGCAGGAACAGCTCAAAATAATCAGGCTTTATTTATTGGCCCGGGATTTGGCTTCGATCATGGCGGCATAGGCGCTAAAGTAGAATATCAGCCAGTAAAATATTTTGGAGTATTTGCCGGGTTGGGTTACAATCTCGCAAACGTTGGACTAAACGGAGGGATTGTCTACAACATACTGCCTGATAAAAGAATTACACCTGTATTAACTGCTATGTACGGCTACAATGCCATTATGAAAGTAAAATACCTTAATGGTACGGACTACGGCGTTTACAACGGAATTACTTTTGGCGGCGGCGTTGATTTCAAACTTGGCAGGAATAAAAAGAGTAAAATCAACGTTAACCTTCTTATACCCCTTAGGGAAGCAGCATTTTTTAGAGATTATAATCATATTCGTGAAAATGGAACTATTGAACAGGATATATTTCCTGTTGCCTTTAGCTTTGGATGGAACTTTGCTATTTTTGAAAAATGATGAAATGACGGTCTATAAGTAATCCAGGATACCGCAGTATCCTCAAAATATATCTGCAACCTGTTTGGCAAAATACCGGAGCGGAAGTATGGAGCGAACGGGAGTTTGTCAAAGGGGTTGCACCACTTCCACGCAAAAAGATTGTTCCGACTAGCAGGAGGATGAATCTTTTTGCATCATTACATTACGTTTGTCAAATCCATACTGCAACCTAATAATATATCCATCAGTAAATGGCGGCGTTCTTTTGCTTCTTTTCTTTGGCCGCTATGTGGAAAGAAAAGAAGTTCACGATAAGCAATTCAGGGCACTGGTGTGTCCTTCATTAAATATGCCGCAACCGCTTTGGCAAACTACCGGGTGGTGTTTGGAGCGAAGGGAGTTTGTCAAAGGGGGCTGCACCGCTGTCATGCAAAAAGCCCGCCCCGACCAAAGGAGGGGGGGGCTTTTTGCCGCCCCTGACAGGCTATGCGGCAAGAGGTATCGGCTGCGACCGGAAATCTTTAAGGTTTTGAAAAAGCCCTTTGTATTGTATAAAACCATCTCTGAACATTTCCCACAATAAAGAGCAACCCATCTGTGCCAGTGAGCCGTTAATATACAGGTCTTGCTGCTCCAATGCTTCCGGCAAACTACAGCTTGGCGTGTTGTCTGTTGCTTCAGACTGTTTGAACAGGTCACCAAATTCATCAGTAACAAATGGCAGACTTGCAACCGTTTCATATTTCTGTGATTTAGGTTGCCGGATATCCCCTATTGTGGATAGTATTGCCTGCCCGGTGTATCTGCTGTTGCCGAAATCTAACCAGTAACGGGGCGTATCTGAATATCCCCTGCTATTATTTAGACTATTCAATATATCTGCAATTTCAAATCTTGCTTTCACGCTATCTACACATGAAATATAAATGGCGGCTCTTGCACCTTCCGGCAACCTGCCAAAACCATTCCTTTCAAATCTCTCTGTTTTAGCTCTCCAGTTTGTGCCTTCCCATCTGTTAATACGGTTTATCAGGGCAACGGATTTATATAAACCAGTTTCTGATTCTGCAAAGCGCTGCCTGCCCAAATTAGCTGCTGTAATAATATCATCATCCCACAGGCGTACAGATAAGCCCGGATGTTGCAATGCTATTAAACTGTGGTGCATTTCCATCAGGGCTGTTAAAACTTTTGAACCCGTGCCACCTGCGCCTACCAGGTTTACAGTAACCGGATTAGCGGCGTTTATCAAATCATTGTCGGTGAAATGAACTTTTTGTTTATCGCAATTCATGGTAATAGTTTTTTAATGGTCGTGTTCGTTCTTTTCAATACTTCCTTTGGAAACGGCTTGCCTGTTTTTATCAGCTCTTTCCAAATATTTACCATATTTCCATTAACCGGGTTATGCCCGTTTATGAGATGGCTGAAATAGCTGTTAAAAAAATAGCTCTCCCATAACTGTATAAATCTCTCCACCGATGCGCAATTTTTCATACTTACATTCACATTGCCCATACAAACATTACCATCGCTGTACACATTGAAAAACGGAGCGTGGTATACCTTCGTTTTTTCCGTAGGTCTTCTGTCGGATACAAGTGCA
>JACFNM010000175.1:0-5726 GCA_019454915.1 Chitinophagaceae bacterium | reverse complement strand
GGCGTACCAAAGCATGGCAGGCACTTCGGCTGTTCCGTTAGGTATTTCAAGGGATTCAGAAAAAAACAGTTTTACTTTTCCTGCTTTGGTGTACCATAGTACCGAACCGTTTTCACCCGGATTGATATGAAGAATGTTTACGGGTAAAAGTCCTTTCGGCTTTAAAAAATCATTTTTCTTTTCATCCTTTACATTCAGTGCCTTTCCAAGTAATACCGCCTCTCTTTCCGTTAATGGATGGGCGTCAACCGGAATACCCTTCCTGTCAATATTAAAATGCTCCACATAGGTATCGCTGTGCGTCCCCGGGGTTTGATAAATAACTAAAGCCGATACGGGATAATAAAGCTGTCCAAAATTTCCTGTAATGTCGTTCATGTCCGATTCTTTAATGGTTTTTCAATAAATATGCGAGTTCCTCAACAAGGCTGAAAATCCGGGTTTCAAAGTCAAAGGAATTATTCGTTATCGTTTTACCGTTAAAATGCTTTACAATCATGGGTTCTTCTACCTGTCCGTACTGGCTTAGTTCGGAATCTACCGTTTGCTCAAGATTTTCATTTAGCCAGCCTTTTCCATCCGCGCAAAAGGAAACATACCTATCCATTGTTACTACATTATCCATGTCACCCTCACCATTGGGCATTGCATTTTTGAAAATACTCGTATCAGGATATTTATTATACAGGCAAAAGGCTTCGCCTGCCAGGTTCCAACAATCATTGTCAAAAGCATCTTTGGGAGTAAATTTTGTCAGTCGCTGTTTGAACGCTTTTAAATTGGCGGAATTGCAAATCTTTTTTTCCATACAGTCCCCTATATATTCAGCCTGTTGAATTTCGCACAGGTAACTGGTGGTTTCGTCTGTGTGTTCATCGTTTAATATCCATTCCTTCAACATTTCATATTGCCAATAGAGAAAACTGTTTTCCTGCCGGTAATACGGAACATCTGCTTTACTATACAGGTAGGTGCAGACGGATAATAAAAGCTGTGCTGCATGCTTCCTTTTTCGGTTCTTTAGCAACTTATAAAGCGGAATTACCGGAGTGTAGAACAGAGTTGCGCCTGTGTTATATCGTTCTGTACTTTCAATAAATGTTTTCCTGCTATCCTGTAATAGTCTGATACCTTCCCAATGTTCTATTTTATTCATTAGCTGGTGTCGTATATCGTCCAATGCCAAAGCAATACTATACGGATAACCATATTGCCGGGTCTGCATGGGTTGTATATTATAATGTATTGCCAGTTGGAAAAGGGACTTGTAAAAATCCCTTTCCGTTTTTTTTGCTTTCTTACTATCCTGTATAGTTCTTCTTTCTTTCAGTTTAGGCAGGAACAAACATTTTAGAAAACCATTGGCAGCATCGCTACCGGAACAGATTTCTGTTTGTCCCTGCGTGTTTCTGCGGCGTCTTTGGGGCGTTTCATCCAGTCTGCAAACTGCCCCAACTGCAGGTGCAGCCTTCTTTGCTTCGGCTTTTGGGGCAGTTCTATTGAGTTCCCCACTATATACAATTGCATGGTTCATATTATTTAGATTGACCTTTTAAAATGCCCTACCTGGGCTGGCAGATTGTTACCCTTTCGTACCCATTACGCTTTCAAACCTGTACAGTACTGTATCATCCTGAATTTTGGGGGCAGATACTTTTGCTGTGGTAAGCATTGGGTAGGTATTGGCGTAAAAATTCATTACAGATTCCACACTCCATTTCGGTTCCGGGTCTGTCAGTTTAATTTCCTGCCCTTTGTCGGTAACAATAAATACCCTTTCTAACTGTGTTGCTAATAACATGGCTTTTGTTTTTAATGTTGATTGAATTATGCGGATTGGTTATCATCTTCCCAATCTTCGTCTTCATCCTCCGGTAATTCATCTACAGAACGATCTTCTAAGGAATAGTTTTCAACCGGTTTTTCCTGTGTTATTTCCGTTTCTGCATCGTCAAATAAATCCGGTGAAAACTTGCCTGATAAGGCCGTCCTGCGCTTACGGATAACTTCTGCCTGTTCGGGGAACAAAGCGGGATCCGGAAGCTTTGTCCAGGCTTCCCTGAACCTGCCGTTTTTTTCGAGTTCATCCACTTTTTGCAGGAGGTCTTTAAATCTCTTTTCTTTTGTGTCCTGCTCTTTTTTCTCTTTGTCAGCTTTCCCCTTTTCCATTGCAGATTGTCTTTGCGCCACCTCTAATTGCTTCATATACGCTGCCATATTGCACATTAAGCCGGAAGCAGCTTTTACGGGAGCAGTAATATTTTCAAAAAACCGTTCGTCCAGTTCCTGCGCCGTCCCGGTTAAGTTATAGGGCATAATGATATTTTTTGCATTATCTCCGCATGCATCATTTTTTGGCAATACGGAAACAACCAAATTTCCCTGTCCGGCTTTTGCAATAATCAGGTGTAGCTGTCCCGTGATGTCCAATTGCGCTATCTGGTTAAAAAAATTAGTGTTCATTCGTGTAGTTTTAAAAGTTGTTGTTGATTGGTTTAAAGGTTAATTGCAATAATTTTTCTTCACCAAAAAACAGGTGTATTGCCTGTCTTAGCTTATAGCTGCATCCCGTTTCTGCCGCATATTCTATCAGGCAGTACACGGTAAATAAAGCGTTATGCCCGTCAAAAAACTGGTCTGCAAACCAGCGTGGGCGTATACTCAATTCCTTTTGCTGCCTGTTGATTCTTTTGTAGGTATCCTGAACAAGATTGTACCAAAAGGAGGCGGTAAAAAACCCTTTCTGTTGCCAGCCTTCCCGGAAAGCATTTTCATTTTTCTGAAAATATTTGCATTGCCGTTCTATACTGTCCAGCGTGTTTGCTAATTCTTCGGGAAACAAGCGGCAGAGTAATTCGCCCCTGTCAAAATTGTTCATTTGTTTTAATGGTCTCATCATCGTATTTTTTGTGGTGACCGATTTGAAATCGGTCGCCGGGTAATTTTAAATCTTACGTTGTTTGCGTTGTTAATCTTTCTATACAGTCTGCCGGGCGGCCATCTGCGGTAAAGCTGTATTCATTTGCTTCAATGGTTTGCGCTACGGCAATATCGCTGCACTGGTATTCATATTCTCTTTGAAGGGACGCAAATAAAAAGTGGTTGAGTTCTTTACAGACTTCCGCTATATCTTCTTCAAGCCGGGATAATTCGTCTTCAATGCAGTTATAATTTTTGCACCTGTTATAGGAAAAATTGAAATCTATTGATACAGTTATAGCGATTTCCCGGTTTGTTGGCTTAACCTGTGCCCATGTATCAATAATATCCCGCTGAATTAAGTCCAAAATTCGCTTATCAATATCCATTGCAGGGAAGTTGAGTTTAGCATCCGGGGCATGTTCTTTCCATGCTTTTGTTTGCACTCCCTGCAACAGCTTTTTAATGTCCACTGAAGCGGTGAAGCTACTGCCCTGTCCCTGATGATAAAAGCCGGAGAAATAGCATTTGTTCAGGTCAACAGCAATGCCGACAAATTCAGCAATGGTTTTAAAATCGTCATATACAAAATCCCACCAGCCATAATCTAAATTTGTATGGCGCATTTTGTCAAGGGCTGTATTTTTAGCCGTATCATCCAGTTCTGAAAACTGGTATAGTTCAATTGTAACCTGTTTCATAATCTGTTTTTTAGTATTCATTAATCCTATTCCTTTTCAATGGCTATTGTCTCCGGGTTGCTGAAAATGTGGTTGAATATCTTTCCAATTTGTTCAGCGTTCAATTTTGCAGCAAATGATTTTTTAAAATAAATGGGCGTACAAACTGTTTGCCTGTCTGACTTGTAACACATGGCAACGGGAATACCTCCTGTCCCTGAATCAACCCAAAGACTTAACCACAGGTCATTTTCATATTGAGTACCGATTATCAATGTATCATGCCCTGTATAGCCACCATCTTCCCGGTGCTGGTGTATGCGTTCATCTTCAAACCATACACGGGCAAGACGGTTAAATTTGACCTGTTGCTGTGCTGCTATTTCTTTTGCAAACAGCAAGGGCGACATTGCACCACAGATATTGCCATCCTTTTTTTGGTATAGCAGATTTTGTATTGAAAAATTTAAACTCTGTTCCATCGTATTGTATTTTCATAAAAGCAGGGCGGCGTTTACCGCCCTGCCTGTTTTTGTGTTATTAATTCAGTTGAAAAGTGTCTGCGCCTATCTTCTCAAATGAGGTGCATAAATCAAATGCTTTCTGTGTTTTTGTGAGCGCTGTACCTCCAAGTACAATAGATTGCAGTTTCAGTTCTTCACTCTGGTAGCTGCATACATTTTGAAAATACCCGGTCACTGCATTGTATGCGCCGAACAGCGTTCCTTTTGTGGTTTCCATCTGCTGTGTATCGCTTACCATTGCATAGGCAAAGGCATCATCTACCTGATTTTTAAACACCGTGGAAAGTTCATCCTCGTTGCCCTGCCTTATGTTCTTTGTTGCCTTGTCATTGGGTGATAATGCAAGCTGTATAAGCCTTTTCACTTCATGGTCTGTTATACGCACCTTAGCCCACTGGTTGAAAATGTCCTGTAGCTGGTTGCTAAGGGTGTTGGCTATTCCCAGCACCTTGTGGGCGTTTTCCAGCCTTTCCTTTGCACCGGACGTGTGTTTGATGCGTACAACATTGCTCATGCTCTGCATGGCTGCATTAAGCGTGTTTCTGCAAACGATTCTTATTGGGGTAAATGCTGCGGTAATGCTGCCGCTACCATCGTGCGAAGTAGTCAGGAAGATATATTTTTCGGTAACGTCATCGCCATTGCCAACCCGAATGTAGTCGGGCAGCTTCGCCGTAATAAATATGCGTTCGCCGTTTCCTAATGCGCCTGCTGTCTCGTACAGTATGCCATCGCCACCACCTACTATAGCGTCAAAAAAGGCGAAGGCTTCCCGGTTCTGTACAATATGGTAATCCTTACCTACCGTACCAAATGGCATTTTGGTATCTGCTCTAACAGTGGCGAACTGGTCGGGTATCGTAATACCGTTAAGGTCAATAAGCTCACCATCTTCTGAAATAGATACTTCTGTACCTCCTGTAACCAACGGAACTTTAATCACCTCGTAATCAAGCCCGGCGTGTTTGATGGCTTCTGCACTGGTGGGGTAGTCCTGTACGATTTGCCCCAGGCCGTGCCATGCCTTTTCTTTTACGCTGAAAAATGAATACTGCCCTGTTTTGCTGTTGAAATTAAGATTATGTGCCATGTTGTTTTGTTTTAAAAGTTTGATAAATGGATAATAGATGCCCGTTAAAATGGGAGGTCGTCTACGGTCTCCTGTAGTTCAGGCTTTACCCTGTTTTCCCGGACATCATCCTGTGCTGTTTCAGATTTTTTGCTGCCCCCGTGAAATTTGATTTGCGATACATGAAAGTTTAGTGCGGCCTTTGCTTCGCCGTCTTTTCCTGTCCATGCTCTTGCGCTCACCCTTCCGGAGAGTTCTACCAGCAAACCCTTTGTGAGTGATTTTGCGACGCCCATGCTTATCCAATAGGCGCAGTCGAAATAGGTTGTTTGTTCAACCCGTTCTCCCTGCTTGTTCCTGTAGCTGTCGTTCACCGCTACCGAAAAGTTCACTACCTGTTTGTCGTTGTCAAGGGTTCTTACTTCTGCGTCCCTTGTCAGTCTGCCAATGATTTCCATTGTTTTTGATTTAAAAGTTTGAATAGGATAATATAGATTAACCGCAAAGTTAATACA
Organism: Chitinophagaceae bacterium; assembly: GCA_019454915.1. Lineage (GTDB taxonomy): Bacteria > Bacteroidota > Bacteroidia > Chitinophagales > Chitinophagaceae > Agriterribacter. Next base: position 19 of record JACFNM010000175.1, on the reverse strand, counting down.
GTTCTTTGATAAGTCTAAA
>JACFNM010000751.1 GCA_019454915.1 Chitinophagaceae bacterium | reverse complement strand
ATCCGCTGTAAGGTCGCTTGCCGCAAAAAGCAATATTTTCTTGATTTAAGCGCCAGGGCTGCCCCCCTGGAAGCTCTGCCGGGAGTTGTTTCACTTTTACCCTTTAAAAGAGAGGCTGCTTCATTACAATCCTCAACAATTGCATTTACGGTTTCTTCAAAGCTGTTTCTTTCAATGTAAAAATCCTCCCCCAGTGTCCACGGTTCATTCCTGACAGGCAGCCCTCCCCAAAGGCGGCATAGCCGGGTATAGCACTCTGCTCTCAGAAAAAGTGCTTCGCCCTTAAGAACAGCTGCTCTTTCTTTTATTCCGTCCTGTTGGGTTGATGGGTAATACTCATGGATTCCGTCTATTCTGCTGATGAAAATATTTAATCTCTGGATGTTATTCCATAATGACCAGTTTACATCAGGAGTTCTGGTGTTGTCGCTAAGCGCACCCAGGTTATCAGGCGTGACGTTATCCTTAAGCCACACGGCAGTTCCGCGATCAAACTTAAAATAATTAATGTCCGAATAGCAGTCAAAGAAGAGCGCTCCGAAATAGCCATGAAACATATTGCGATAAGCGGTTTTTAGATAATTATCTGCGAGATTAATATCAGACCATACTACAGCATCAGAATACCTGTCTACCGGATCCCGGTCTAATACACTGCATGAAGGAATAAAAACCAGAAACAATAAGCCGTATATACTTGATTTTAAAAAGTATTTCATAATTAAAATTTTTAATATGGATAAGTTAAAACCCTATTTGTACTCCTAATGAATAAGTCTTCATAATAGGATAAGTCTGCATGTTATCGGTTTCCGGATCTTGTATCTTATTTTGAGAATAAAGCAGCAATACATTATTACCTGATAAGAAGAGTTGCGCTCTCTTGAGCATTATCCTATTTAATAAGGTGCCGGGTAAGTTATAGGACAGGGTTATATTTTTCAAACGGACATACCCATTTTTCTGATAGTTATAAGATGTCGGGTATTGCGATCTCCAATAGGGCTCCTCCCTTTCATATGAGCGTGGTTTCGACGCGTCTTTATTATCTTCCGTCCACCGGCCTTCCACCTCATACTTAAAATAATTAC
>JACFNM010000174.1 GCA_019454915.1 Chitinophagaceae bacterium | reverse complement strand
GGAATATGCAGTGGAAGCCTTTGAATTAAATGTAGTTGACTATCTCGTAAAACCCATCACGACTTCGCGGTTTCTGCAGGCCATTGAGAAAGCCCGTGAAGTATTGGCATCCGGGACCGAGCAGGTGAGTATTGAACCGGACGAGTTTATCTTTATCAGGGACGGCAATATTATCCGGCGAATAAAGGCTGACGATATTTTGTATGCGGAAGCGATGGGTGACTATGTAAAAATACACCTGCCCAATAAGTTCTACGCGATTCATACTACTTTGAAATCGGTGGAAGAAAGACTGGCAACCCACCGGTTTGTTCGGGTGCACCGGTCTTATATCGTAGGAATAAATAAAATTGACGGTATTCAGGATGGCGCCCTGGTGGTCAATGGAAAATCACTCCCTGTTGCAGACGCCTACCGATCATCCCTCAATAAACGATTGAACATCTTATAGTTTTTCGAGTGCTCTGTCTGTTCTTTTGTATAAGCACATCCGAAGCCTGTTAAAAAATGCGGGAAGTTTTTGTTTTGATGTAATTTTGAAAAGAGACGGGAATCGTTGGGATAAGTGTACTTAACGGATGGATACGGACGCCGGTGATTTCCTGTTTTCTTCTTAACGGCGGTTTATATGAAATGGTATACAAAACTGATTTTAGTTGGTGTATTTTCAGCTATCATAACCCTGATAGTATTATTGCAGCTTAACTCCGGTAAAAGTGTAAACAGCCTTATTGAAGGGAATCAAAAACTGCTCCGGGACTTCAACATAAAAGCCGACCTGGAGCAGCTAAAGGCGAACGTGGTGGTTTTGGAGAGTAAGGTACGAAGTCTGGTGATTGCCGGTTATGTGGATGATACCGAATATTTGGAATTTGAATTGAAGGAAATCAATAAGTCGTTGGAGCGATTAAAAACAAACCAATTCGATCCTTCCGTTCTTCCGTTGCTTTCTGAATTAGAGGATTTGGTTGACCACAAAGTTTACTTGAACCAGCAGATTCTGGATACCTTCCGTTTCAGGGGAAAACTTCCTGCGGAGAGGATGATTAACATGGGTAATGACGCCCGGATAACCGACTCTATTACGCATGTTATCAGAGATATTGACGCCGGACAACGGGAAACCATTACCGGCCTCGTTGAAAAAGCGGATGAAAGAGGAGATAGGGTAAGAAATCTCGGAAACCTGATGACGCTCATCGCCATCCTCGCATCTCTGCTGACTTTCCTTTACGCCGCGCTTAAAGTCCGGCAACAGGAAAAATTAATCAAACTGCTGAATATCTCTGAAAAGAAGGCCTTGCAGGCGGGCAAAGCCAAAGAAACTTTTTTGTCCAATATCAGCCATGAATTAAGAACGCCGTTGAATGCCATTATCGGGTTTGCGAATCTTCTTTCTAAACAAAAACTGGATCCGGAATCGGAAAGCCATGTCAGGACGATTCATATAGCCGGGGAGAATTTGCTGGCGATTATTAATGATGTACTTGATGCTTCGAAAATAGACGCGGGTATGATGAAATTAGAGAAGTCGCCATTCAATCTCTCCGCCCTTATACGATCTGTGGAAGCGATGTTCAAAGCTCAGGCTCAGGAGAAAGGGCTTCAATTTAAGGTAACGCTGGATGAAGACGTACCCGTACTGCTTCTTGGAGACCAGGTGAGATTAACGCAGATCCTCATGAATATTTTGAGTAATGCTTTCAAATTCACGCACTCGGGTAGCGTGCTATTTTCGATTTACAAAGTATCCGAAACCGATCGGGAAGGGGTGATTGGTTTTTCTGTTAATGACACCGGCATCGGAATTGAGGAGGGGAAGATAGCGCAAATTTTTGACCGGTTCCGTCAGGCCGAAGAAACCGTTACCAGGGAATATGGCGGCACGGGGCTCGGATTATCCATAGTAAAAGACCTGGTGGAATTACAGGCGGGTACAATATCGGTTAAGAGCGAACCCGGGAAAGGAACCGCTTTCACAATACAAATTCCTTTCCTCAAAAATTTATTGGACTCAGAAGCAGTGGACATAAGTCCGAACGATGAGGCGCCTTTGTATCTTGATAATTGCAGGATCCTCGTCGCAGAAGACAATGAGATCAACCGGCAACTCCTTCAACATCTGTTCCGGCGTTGGCAGGTTTCCTATAAAATTGTAAACAACGGGCGAGAGGTGATAGACGAATTAAAGCACAATCATTATCAGTGTATTTTGTTGGACATTCAAATGCCGGAAATGGATGGCTATAGTGCCTTAGAGGTGATAAGAAAAGAACATAAACTGACTATTCCGGTGATTGCCATGACGGCACATGTACTGCAGGGAGAGCGGGAAAAATGCCTGCAATACGGAATGGATGACTATATTTCCAAGCCCATTGACGAAAAAAAATTATATGCGCTGGTTCGAAAATATATCGATATTACTAATGATGGAGAAGAAATATTGAAGGAGCTAACTGAAGCTAGCGTCCCATCTTCGGCTGCTCCGGGTACGAGTTTCCAATTTATTAATACGGATTATATGGAAGAAATAGCGCAGGGCGATCTCTCTTATAAAAAATTAGCCGGTTCGTTATTTCTTGAGTCGGTACCCAAAGAATTAGCAGCCATGCAAAGGGCAATTGAAGAGCAAAGGCTCGGGGAGCTAAACAGGCTGGCTCACAATTTTAAGACTACCATCTCGGTCATGCATCCCCGGCCGTCATTGATAGACAAGGTTGACCTGCTGGAAGCCCCTTCGACACCGGTTACCGATTTGGACAGATTGCTGCAGGAAGTGAAAACCTATTTTGACGGAGCAACCCTGGAAGCAAAAGCCTATCTTGATTCTTTATCATAGTGTCGCTGAGCATTCCCGGGGGCTACATAAAACGAAAACAGACACTTTCTTTATATCGAAAGCATCTGTTTCGTTGCGGCGACTATTTTTTATTCAGGAAAACGTCGTCTATTCAAACCTACTTAATTTCGGTAAAGTAGAACACACCTCCATCAGGTACAACGTGTAGAACAATCTTTTTGTTATTCTTTGAAAGCTCAACAAAATAGCTGTCTTCATCCTCAAACTGTGCACCATACAATAACATATCGTTGGAGTTGGCTTCATTGTCGTCATAATAAATGACTTTCATTACCTTATAATCCTTATAGTGTTTCTGAATGTCTTTCTGCGCATTTGCCGGAAGAGCAGAAAACGTAGAAGGAGTAACAGTCCCAACCAATTGAGCGTCGAAATTATAGTAAGCTTCCATTGTTTTGCCGTTTTGCGTGAAAGTGGCTTTATCGAAAAAGCCATCCCTGGTCCAGTTCACATTGGTAGCGTTGCCAAAATCCATTTTGAACTGTTGTGTGCTCTGATAGCTTGCTTCTTTACCTTCCAATTTCCGTAAAGTAATTTTGTCTTTTCTCTTCATGTCTTTCAAGACGGCTTCCCGGTGGTCTATTCTCCTGATATCTTTTTTTAAACTTTGTTTACTTTGAGAAAAAGAAGTGCCTGCAAAGAAAAGAAGTGCAACTCCTGTTAATAATAACGTTTTCATTGTAATCATTTTTTGGTTTGAATAAATTGATTGACAACTCAAAGCTATAATCGTATGCAGGCGAACAGAAGTCTCATTAGCCGGACAGGCAAAAACTATCGGTGAATCGGGAAAAACGAACAATGGAAGATCAATGAAATACCCGTAATGCACTTAAATAGCGCCTTATGTGGACGGATTATCCGGACAAAACGATTATTTTACCGGAGTGCCTTCCCTGATTTCATCTGAAGCATGAAGGATGATTTCATCCCCCCGTTGAATATCGCCAAAAATCTCCGTATAATCATTGGTGGTAAGTCCGACTTTAATGTTGGTATGGACCGCTTTTCCGTCTTTAACGCGAACGATGTATTGGCGTTCGGTAGATCGGACGATCGCGTTATTGGGTACCAGCAAGGAACTGGCGCTGGATAATAACGGGATGTTTACTTCGGCGTACATACCCGGTTTCAATAGTTGATCTTTGTTGTTGATGTCTATTTCAACGGCTTCTGACCTCAAACCACTGAGCGCATTTGCAGACCGGCTGATCATGGCTGAATGTTCTTCACCGGGCGTTGCGCTGTAAGTGAATTTCACGGGCTTCTTCAGGTCTACTTTATCAACATATGCTTCGGGGATGAATACCTCCAGCCTGAGTTTTTGTAAATGTTGTAGTACCAGTAAGGGAATATCCGCTTTACTCCCCGGCCCTACCAGGGTACCGGCTGATACGTTACGTTGTATGATTACCCCGTCAAAAGGCGCAGTCACCTGTAGGTAGCTCTTGATATTATTCATGGCTTCCATATTCGATCGCTCCGCCATCATAACCGCTTCATCTGCCTTCATCTGCGACAGGGCATTATCCAGATCCAACGGGGCTACGGCGCCGGCTTCTTTGGAGGCTTCTAGTAGACGCTTGTATTTGTCCTTACTGGCAGCCGCATTTTCCTGGGCATGCGTGTACTTCGACATTGCAGCCTGTACCTGTGACTCTATTTCGGGCGCCTCCAGTGTTAGTAGAATATTGTTCTTCCTGACTACGCTACCCCTGTCAACGTTCACCGACTGTATAAAGCCGTTCACCCTTGCGTAAATATTGACTTCTTCAAATGGTTTTAACTGTCCGGGCAATTTAATATAGCTGGCCAATGGCTGTTCTATCACCTTACCGATTTCATACCTGCTTTTATCGTCAGTCAGTTTAGCTGAATAAGAGATATCTACCGGCTTCTGCTGCTCGTTACATGCCATCAGAATCATCCCGGCAATAAAAATTTTCATCAAATCGTAGACGTTCATATAAAAAATTTAAAGTTGAGTATCATTGTTTTCCGGCAACAAAGAAGGAGACTTCAACGTTGCCTTTTTCTGTACTAAAGCAAATACCTGCGGTAAAACCAGTAAGGCGGCAAAGGTAGAGGCAATTAGCCCGCCGATAACGGCTCTCCCCAGCGGGGCCGACTGCTCACCCGCATCTCCTATGCCAAGCGCCATGGGTGTCATCCCCGCCACCATCGCTATTGTAGTCATCAAAATAGGACGCATCCTGATACCTGCTCCCTCCACCGCAGATTTTACGGCATCTCCCGACTCCAGCCGGAGCTTCTCCGCATTGGTTACAATTAATATGGCATTGGCTACAGAGACGCCCGTGGACATGATAATACCCATATATGACTGTAGGTTCAGCGTCGATCCGGTGAGCAACAAAATGAGTAATGAGCCCAGAACAACTGCCGGAACGGTAGATAATACTGTTAGCGATAGTTTAAAGGATTGGTAGTTGGCGGCCAGCAACAGGAGAATAACAATCACCGCGAATATCAATCCGGATTCTAAACTGGAGAAAGTATCTTTTAATAAACTACTCATCCCCGTTACCTGTACCAAAACGCCTCTCGGGGGCGCTTCCACTTCTTTCAGCTTTTCTTCAACGTCAGCCGTCGCTTTTCCCAAATCTTCTTTGTGAATATTAGCACTGACCGTCAATATACGCCGCGGACCCACGCGATCATATTGTCCGGGAACATGAATGATTTCGAAAGAAGCAATATCTCCCAATACCGGGCTGCTTTGTCCCTTTACCAGGGGAATTTCCCGAAGCTCATCCATATTATTCATGATGTACTCTGGTATTTGCACCTGGATTTGATAGGTATATGCCTTTGTTTCGTCTAACCACTGATTTTTTTCCGTAAAACGACTTGACGAAGTGCTGGCCGTAACCGAGCGTGCTATTTCTGCGACATTAAGCCCGAATTGTGAGACCTTTAACCGGTCGAGGATAATATTCACAACGGGGAACTTCAACGGCTGTACTATCTGTATATCTCTCAGGTAGGGTATTTCCTTCAGCTTGTCCAGTACCTTATAAGCATGTCTTTCAATTTCCTTCATATCCTTACCGGCAATCTGCACCTCTATGGGCGTGGCTGCGCCAAGACTCATGATCTGCTCTGTCATGTCTATAGGTTCAAAACTCAGCCGTAATTCCGGCATGTGATACAGGATATTCTTGCGCAGTGCGTCTTTCAGGTCGTCGGTATTCACCTTATAATCACGGGAGAGATTCACCTGCATCACCGCTTCATGCGTACCCGTATTGAACACATATAAGTTGCTCGTTCCGTAGCTACTTGGGATCAAACCAACGTAGGCCGAGCTAATGGCCACATTATTGTTGACAGTGGTATCTATGATTTGCAGCACCCGCCGCACTTTTTCTTCAGTCCTTTCCAGTCGGGTACCGTCAATATCTTTGATTCGCAGTTGAAATTGCCCGTTGTTGAGTTTGGGCATCATATCCTTGCCGATCATGAAAAAGCCGAGACTTACCAGCACAACCGAGCCGAGTAAATAAGAGAAGACCACCGGCCTTTTAAATTTCATTAACCGGTTGATCCAGTTCAGGTATGTGTCTTTCAACCGGTCAAACAGGCTGTCTTTTCCATGATTTTTGTCGTGAGCATGCTGGTATTTCTTTTCGTTGATAAGCCAGTTAGACATGATGGGCACAAGTGTCTGCGACAGGATAAAAGCTACAATCATGGTAAAGCCAATAGCAAGCGAAAGAGGTAAGAACATGGCTTTGGGAACACCGTTCATCATGAAGGCGGGCGCAAATACCGCGAGAATACACAGCAGGATGAGCATTAGCGGGAAAGTGATTTCCTCACAAGCTTCCAATACCGCCCGTCGTTTTGTTTTGCCCATTTCGAGGTGCTGATGAATGTTTTCAATGGTTACGGTTGCCATATCCACCAGGATACCGATCGCCAACGCCAGTCCGCTCAGCGTCATGATATTGATGGTTTGTCCGTTCAAATCGAGCAGCAGGACACCGGTGGCAATAGACACAGGTATCGTGATGACGACAATAATGCTACTTCGCCAGTCGCGCAGGAACAATAACACCATCAATCCGGTAAGCAATGCGCCAAGCGCCCCTTCGGTGGCGAGGCTTTTCACCGCATTGATAACAAACACACTCTGGTCGAACTCGTAGCTTACCCGTACGTCATCGGGCAGTAAATCTCTTATTTCGGAGAGCTTGGCATTTAGATTTTGCACAACATCCCATGTGGATGCATCCGCTGTTTTCACTATTGGGATGTAAACAGACCGTTTTCCGTTAATCAACGCATAGTCCACCGTGATATCCGTGGCGTCTGCAACACGGGCTATATCTTTTACCAATACCGGCACGCCGTTCTTGGTAAGAACGGGTACTTCGGAAAACTCTTCTATCTGTTTCACCAAAGTATTGATGGAGGTGGTATAGGTAGTGTTATCCAGCCGGATATACCCCGATGGAGACATTACGTTAAATTTTGCCAATGCATTCACTACCTCATCGGCTGTGAGGTTATAGCTCCTCAGTTTATTAGGATCCACGTTAACGGTGATGGCTCTTGAGTTAGCGCCTAAAGGGGGAGGAGCGGATAACCCGCGTATGGTAGAAAACATCGGCCGTACCCTGGTAGCAGCCAGGTCGTATATTTCCTTCAACGTTTTCGTCTCTGCTGACAGCACCAATTGCCCTACCGGCAGTGAAGACGCATCATATCTCACCACCTGGGGTGGCAGGGAGCCCGGAGGGAAAAAACGCATAGCCCGGTTAACCTGGGTTGAAATTTGGGCTGCTGCCTCCGCCATATTGGTGTTTTCGTAAAACTCCAGCTTGAGTATGGTTACCCCCTGAATGCTTTTTGAGGAAATATTCTTTACGCCGTCCACGTATAAAAACTGATCCTGCATACGTGTTGCGAAGAAACCTTCCATCTGTTGCGCCGACATTCCTCCGTATGACTCAATCACATAAACCGTAGGCATGTTCAACTTGGGGAAAATATCTATCGGTATTCTTAGTGCGGCAAGGATGGCAAAAAGAACGACACTGAATATAACGACCACTGTACTTATTGGCTTTTTAAGCACTGTAGTGACTAATGACATGCTTTCTTAGTTTAAGGTTTGTAATAGGGCCGGTAACTGGTTTTCCAACAGAGCCTGATCGAAGACTGCTTTAGTGAAATAATATTTGGCTTGTGCATGATCTATCTCAGCACGATACAATACGCTCAAAGCTGCATTCAGTTCCAATATATTTGTCAATCCGTTTCGGTACAGCGCCAGCTTCTGCCGGTAGGCCGCGGTTGCTGCCTGCAATTGCCGCGGTATCTCCTGTAATCGCTGATAGGCCGTGGTCAGTTCAATCATATTTTGTTTCCTGCTGTTTTTCAAAAAAGCCGTCTCTTCTTCAAGGCGTTTCTCGGCTAAAAGCGTATTGGCTTTTTGTATATTTTGTTGTAGCTGTTTACGCTTAAAACCGAATATGTTGTAGGTTATCCCCACACCCATGAGGTAATTGACCCTTTCAATACCGATTCCCGTATATAATGGACGAAACTGGTCTTGTGCACTCACGCTGGAACCCCTTCCCCAAACGGATGCCTGGAGCAATACGCGGGGCATGTATTCTTTTTTGATCTGGTTTTCCCGCTCCACACTATTTTCCCGCACAGATTCATAATATTTGAGTACAGGATGAACATCCGGCGTGGTTTGATTGTTCATGAATGACAGATACCTTGAAATAATCTTATTTTCCAGCAGGCTGTCTA
>JACFNM010000173.1:277-8654 GCA_019454915.1 Chitinophagaceae bacterium | reverse complement strand
TTTTAAAACGCCCGCCGAAAGAGAAGCGCTGTTTTTGGGAGGCGGAATAATCCGCCAGTCTACTTTATAATAATGACTTATTCTTTGGGTGAAATGTAAAATCCCGGAATTTATATAAGAATCATTGTCTTTACCGACGGAGATGAAGTTGATTTTCATAAGATCAAAAAGCAAAACGTTTCCGGGAGAAAGATGTCATAGCAGACGCAGATAACAGGCTTAACCGAAACACTCATCTCCGGATTATTGATTATTCTTTGAATAATCCGTCAATAACCTCCAGATACCTGTCGGTAAGTCTGTCGTAGGTAAGATTATTGAGTAAATATCTTTTGCCATTCTCCCCCATTTGTTTTAATAATGCCGGGTCCATTCTGCTAAAGTTCAGGATTTCCTTCGCCATTAACTCCGGGTTGTTCGACTCAATAAACTTACCGCATTCCGCATCATTAATAATGGAATAATGTCCGTTTAAAGCTACAAGAACGGGCTTTTCGCTAAGCATATAATCAATCCATTTATTGGGAGAGACGCCATAGCGATAAATGGTCACGTCTCCCATCCAGGGGTTGAGTAAGAGGTCGGCATGTTTTAAAAAAATGGTGACCATTTTCTTAGGAGCCTTATCAAAAAAATGCACCTTAGCAAGTCGGGCTTTCCGGGCTTCCTCCACGATTCTTTCTTTTAACGGACCTCCCCCCATGATGACAAACAGGATATTTTCGTCCTTCAGCAGCTTAGCCGATTCAATGATTTGGTCAACACAATTAGCCTGCCCTATCGTCCCCGCATACCCCACGATAAAAGGGGCGCCCGATAATGAAGAGAAGAAAGACGCATAGGGATCCTTACTATCGCTTCCAGCAATAAGATCGGTATCTAATCCCATGGGGATATAAAATACTTTTCCGGAATAATCAGCAGAAATTTTCTTCACGTGCTCAACGAGGTTACTCATGGTACCAATAATCGCATCTGCCTGCTTATATCCCACTTTTTCCACATACGACAAAAAGCGGATAAAAGGATTTTTGGGACTCCATTTTTTAGATTCAATAATGGTCAGCGGCCATATATCTCTAACCTCTGTAATAAGTTTACACCTAAACTTCCATTTTAGTATGGAAGCCGACAAAAAAGTCAGAATGGAAAGTGAGGAGGCGATGATGACGTCGGGCTTTTCTTTTGCTTTAAATAAGCTCCAATACAAAAATCTACCTTCAAACACAAACCAGCTTATTATCCGCTTAAGGTTGAAACCGTATTTAATATGAGCGCCATTCAGCATAATCCCCTCCACGCCATCGCAGGAAAATCTGTGTTCATTCTTCCAGCCAAAATCCGGAAGTTGTTCATAGTTGGACGAATGCGACGACCTGGAACAGATTAGAAAAACTTTTCTTCCCTTCTTAACCATGTATTTAGAAAAAAAGAATTGCCGGGTGGGCGTTCCAAACAGGGGCGCATTGGCGTATTTGGATACGTACCAGATGACATGTGGACGGAAAGGCTTATTCGGTTCCATTTTTCTTCTTCTGAATCTGATAGTTCGTTATTGTAAAAGCTGCTTAATGCGTCGCTGATGGCCCGAAAGCTTATATCCCAGACTGGTTCATCTCTTGAATAGCCTGTCTGAAACTGATAAACTGCATACCCTGTTTATGAAAATATTCCACCAGCCAGGTGTACCAGTCTGCAAAAAGTGAGTACCCCTTATCGAAATATATATCATGAAAAATAACGGTAAAATAAGCCAGGTCTTTTTGTAATGCCGTATTGATAACAGCCAAAGTCCGTTCCCTGATTTTATTAAAATCTTTTCCTTTTACCACGGACACGTCCATTACTGATACAGGAAACTCAACCATTCCTCCAACAGGATAGGGGTTCCGAAGCTCGTAAGTTGTAGAATCAAAGAGGTAACCGATGCTGCTAAGATGCTCCAGGGTTGTGGAATCTTTTCTGAGATAGTGCATCCGGATCCCAAATTCCCCTGAAATGATGGCATCCAACTTTTCGTACTCTTCCTGCATAGCTCCCATTTCATTGAATGCTATCCCATGTACGCCGATATCAGCATCCGGGTCATTTTCCTTTATTATCCGGACAATCTTTTTTGCGTTGGAATAATTATAGGATAAACCTAATCCATTGTTCATACCGATGAAAAACGTAGATGGAATGTTGTATGCTTGATTGAATCGGATGATTTCAGGTAAGCGATGCTGCCTGTTATTCGTTAACAGCAACAGCCTGCGCATATATTCAGCAACCGTAATTTTTCCTCCAAAAAGATGGGCATGACTCCGGAAAAGATGCTTTTGTATAAATAGATCTTTGAAAATATGATCCGTCCATTGATAATGATCCACGTCGTGACTGATGATAATCTTCATACTTTCAAAAAAATCTCGACCCGAAGGCTTATATAGTCACTTTCTTACGCGACCTGAACATCGTCATAAAAGTGGCTACTATCCTGGATATAAAAAAGAGAAAATGATAACCAAAAGGGTTTCTTAAATAGACGGTCGTATATGCTAAGCATAGTTTTAGCCCGTTACTTATAATCGAGAATCGGCTTCTGGGCTTTCTGCTGACTGATTCAGATCTTACTCTTCTCAAATAATACGCGTCCGGCGGAGTTAAGGTCATTTTTTCTATTTTATTGGACAAAGCGAAGGAAAACAAAGAATCCTCGCCAATAGCAAAACGGGTATTAAACCGTGTTTTTCCAATCATGTCAACCGGAATTATTTTACCCCAAACCGTTGACAAAAAACAACGGTAGCTGAAGATATCGTAGTCTTTATTGAAATTCTTTTCATGACATTTTCCAACGTAAGCATTCGGCAGCCTTTTATTGGGCTCGTTATCATAAAAACTCTCGCTATTGGACGCCACAATCACGCCAGGCTGTGCATGCTTAGCCATTTCTTCAATAAAATTCGGGCTCAATTTATCGTCATCGTCTAAAAAAACAACATAGCGGTTTTGCCCGGAATCCAATGAATCGAGGGCGATATTCCTTGCATTGGATGCACCGTTTACCGGAGTGTACAATAGCCGGGAATTCAACGAACTGTTCGATAAATAACGTTGAATTTCAGTAAAATACGGCTCCCGCTCACCGTTAAGAATAACGATCATTTCAAACGCGTGAAGCCCGGCGGTCTGGCTTTCTAATGATTCGAAACATTCGTATAGATAAGCCTGCGGTTTGTAAGTGGGAACAATAATAGATATCAGCATAACGATTTCATTCGGGTACACTAACGATTATTGACAACCTCAGTCAAGAGCGCACTAATCACCGCCGCTCTTTTTTCCAGGGAGTAAGCGCCCTGATTAGCAAGAAGATTCTCCCGCATAGACGCCCGTAAAGCCGGTTCGGCTTTAAGCTTTCCTATGGCGGACGCAATCTCGTTGATATTTAACGGGTCCACTAAAATTCCAATAGAATCATTTAACTGCGCCTCCACACTCGTTCCCAAAGAACTTACCACGGGTAATCCGCAAGCCTTGGCTTCTTCAATCGCATTGCAATGCCCCTCACTCAATGTCGGTAAAACAAAAATGTCAAAAGCATTATAGTACTCTGCCAGATGATAATTGGGAATCGGAGGTACCGTGGTGGTAAAGTCGTTGGGATCCAATTCCTCCGTCCCTCCGATACAAACCAGCCGGACATCTTTATCACTTAATTGTTTGATTGCCTCTATAATCCTGTTCGGACCTTTTCTATGAATAAAATACCCTACAAAACCTACCACAAACTTATCCTTCGGAATCCCCAGTTTTTCTCTGCACTCGTCCTTAGGTAAAGGCTTAAACAGCGAGGTGTCAACCGCATTCGGCACTATGCTCATTTTATTTTCATCCAACCCCATCTCCACCAAGGCCTTCCTATTGCTGTCGGAAACACAGATAAAATGGCGGGTCAGGTTATTTAATGCGTCAAGGCTATCCGATTTTCGCAGTATCAGCCCGGCATAAAAAGCTTCACCGGAGGCCACTACCAACGGGACGTTATACTCAGCTACATAGCGCAAGCAGGAAAGTGCATTAGACAGAAAATGCGCATATATCAGGTCCGGCTTTTGGGGTAAATTCTTCAGCGCTCTGTAAGTCGCCCTGTGCGCAAAATATCGGCTTATAATTTTAGTATTAAACCCCAAAACATTCTTATTGCTGAACGAAGGATAAACAGGACGATAGACAACGCAATTCTCTTTTCCATAGCCTTTACCTGTTCTACTGCGCATCAGCTCGTTCACTTTATAAGGAGCTATGACCGTAATCTTGTGGTGATGGCTCAAAGCCTGAATAAGATTATAAACAAACGCTCCTTTATTAGGTATCCTGTCTGAAGGATAATTATCAGAAACTACTACAATATTCATCTTTTCTGTAATAAAATGGTTAGAAAGTATCAATCTGGTATCAGGCTATATGTAACCAATTACCATAATAAAAATTGTTATCCCCCGAAGATTTTCCGGAATATTGTCTGTAATGCACTGCCATTAATGGGACTGGAGATTCAATCGCAACAAAGCAGGCCTGTAATTCTTAATGACTTCCAATGGAAAAATCGAATTCAGACACAAATATCCGCAACCATCATTATCATAAGCTTCCTTTATTGCCGGAGAACGGACGCATATAGCATATTTGAATAATATCTCAGATCCATTCCTACGAGAATGGCTTTATCGCCCCGAAATGAAAAATCAACATAAAAATCCCACGCCTCATTATCAAACCAACTCAATTTAATCCAGCCCTCTGCCTGTGCATTTCCCCGTCGGTCTTCTATTCCGGTAGAACTGGTACCATCTACCAGATTCTTGAAACTGAACTTCACGGGGTCAAATATTACCAGCCGTACCGTATTGCTTAATTTTTCTATGTCGGCATCCGTCCAATTTGTGTTTCCAAATTTCCTGGAAGTGGTGATATAAACCAATACATGGTTTCCGTGAGCCACATCCTGAACGGCAGTAGTGCCTCCCTGCTGGGCCTGTGTGCCACTAACATCATCCCATGTAGAGTTCCAGACATAGGCATCCGGCATATCCGGATTCGGCTTCAAATTTCTCCGTAACAACAGGTCATACATATTGTACATTTCTGTACACTCTGACTTGATAGTGGGACTGGAAGTTATTTCTTTTAAGAAAAAAGCGATGAACGCGTTGTGTGACCCCATGTGCGTTCTGGTTCTCAGGAAAATGGTGTACGGTGAATTGACATTATTGCTTCGCCTGCTTCTTGATATCCATTTCTCCCAAACATTTTCTTCAATAAAAGAAACCGTCTGCTGATACCAGTCTTGATTTGCTGATGAAAGCCGGTCCCACCCCTCCTGATGCAGGTGGTACAGGAAGAGTGTGATAAAACGGAATATATAACCCTCGTAGAGCACATGTTCATTATTATAACCTTCCAATCTATTCTTCGATATCCAACTGAGATAATCATCCTTATAGGCATACTTGTTTCCGGGAATACTTTTAGATACCTGGGCAGTAGCAATAACATTGTTTATTATGGTTATCAAATCATTCCGGTAGGAATCTTTTCCGGTACTCTTATACATACAAACCAAAGGGTCAAGTATAGCGCTTAGTTCCATAAAATCATAAGCATCCCCCGATTGGCTTGTTTTAAAATACGATTCCCGCACGGTCTCATCACCTTTACAGAGTGTCGTATATTTCTGTTCAAAAAGCTCCTGCCAGTTCCGCTGGGCTCTTATACTTAAGAACGTGAAAATAAATAAGCAGCACAGAATGAATACTCTTCTCATCTATTTTATTTGAATGTTTTCATCTTTTTAGTACTTCTCTAAAAGTCAGCAGGATTAGCTTAATATCGTACAAAAAAGATTGCTTATCGATATACCTCAAATTATATTCCAGTTTGTCAGGCATGATTATTTCCGTGTACATTTTTTCCGGATCATCAGCGTGCTCCAACAACTCATTTTCATTCCGGTATTTAATGGACGCTAAATCGGTAATACCCGGCTTAACGGATAACACCTTCATTTGGCGTTCATTATAGAGGTTTACGTATTTTCGAACTTCAGGTCTGGGACCCACCAGGCTCATATCGCCCGTTAAGACATTGATTAATTGCGGTAATTCGTCAAACTTATACTTGCGAATATAATATCCGGCCCCGGTTACCCGTGCGTCTCTGCCGCCAACGGTGATTAACCTGCCCTTATCTGCTCCCCGGCGCATTGACCTGAATTTGAATATGCTGAAATCACGCCCATCTTTGCCTACCCGCGGTTGCCGGTAGAATACGGGGCCCTCAGAATCAATCTTAATCCAAATGGCAATGACCAGGAAAACAGGAGACAATAATACAAGCCCTATAAGACTCGATACAAAATCAAATAGCCTCTTTAGCATATATGCCGGTTACCACGTTATTATATGCTTTTATCACGGATTGAATGATATATTCCACGTCAGCATCTGTTAATTGCGGATATATCGGCAGTGATATTTCACCTTTATAATTATTGTACGAATTTGGAAAATCGTTGATATCAAATCCCTTTTCTTTAAAAAAGGTTAACATCGGCATGGGTATAAAATGTACATTAACCGCAACCCCCATCTTCGAAATCTCATTGATTATCTTGTCCCGAACTTCTTCAGTAATATCCCGGATGCGCAACGCATAAATATGATAAGAACTTTCCTTCCCTTTCAGAATTGCCGGCGGAAGTATTGCCCAATGCAACTTACTGAAAGCCTCGTTATAGATGCTAAACACACGCTTTCTTTCTTTCAACAACTGAGGATAAATCCGCATCTGTGCGAGTCCGATAGCCGCATTTACATCGGCCATATTGATTTTCATTCCGAAACCGGTAATGTCATACCGCCATCCGCCGGCCTCACTCTTACTAAGGGCATCTTTAGTTTGACAATTCAGACTCATCTGCCTTAATTGTGTGTATAAGGCTTTATTGTCGAAAGGTTCAGGAAGATTCAAACAAATCGCTCCTCCCTCTGCTGTTGTAACATTCTTAACCGCATGTAAAGAAAAAACGGCTACATCCGTTTCGCTCCCGGTTCTAATTCCATTTGCATAAGTTGCGCCAAGCGAATGAGCCGCATCATTCAACACCAAAATTCGTCCCATTTCTTTTTGTACCGATGATGTTGCTTTAAACAAACCCTTAACCCCGGGTTCATTTACCAAATTCATAATCTGTTCATAATCGCACGGAAAGCCTGCGATGTCAACAGGCATAATTACTTTTGTTCGGTGAGAAATAGCTTTACGAATAGCGTCTACGGATATATTAAAGTCATCACCAATGTCCACCATAATAGGGGTACCGCCAGCATGAAGCACCGCAAGTGCAGTAGCACTATAAGTATAGGCAGGTATAATCACCTCATCTCCTTCCCGTAATCCAAACCAACGCAATATCATAATCGCCCCGGAGGTCCAGGAGTTCACACATAATACCTCCGTTGCGTTGCTGAAGTTCTTAATTTCCCTCTCCAACGCCTTCACTTTGGGACCAGTGGTAATCCAACCTGATTTTAATGAGTCAATAACTTCATTGATAACATCATCATTAATAAACGGCGGTGAAAAAGGAATTTTTCTAACACCCATATAATTATAAGTTTATATAATTTTATTTATTAACAAACATCACTTCACCTAATAAAATTATGAAAGTGACTTCAAATAATTATGAAGAGCCTCAACTTGCTTAGGCCTGTTAAATTTATACTGTGCACAACTTATACAATTGTTTCTTTTACTGTCTATTTCAACAGGATGGCTTAGCACGTAACTAATGTTTCTTTCCAGTGCCTTGTAATCCCTCGCGCCAGACACCCAGCCCAATTTTTTTACCCTCCCCCTCTCCTGAAAATAAGATTGGTAAGCCTGCGGCCATAGACTCATAAATTTTTGAGGGAACAGCACCAAAAATATTCGTTACTAACGGTATTAACGTAATGTCGTACTCCAGAAGAATCTTGGGAATTTCATCTCTTGAAACACTTCCATGATAAACAATGCTATTGTCCCCACTCTTTGCAAGGTATTCTTCTAAAGCTTTTTGCTCACCTCCTGCGCCATAAATGTGAAATTCAACTCCAAGGTTGCTAAAATTGACATTTTTACAAATATCTAATATCCCCTGAGCGAACCCTAAGAGTCCGGCATAGATGATCCGCAGAGGTTGAGTGGACTCTCTCTTCTTTTTGACCGAATCGATATTAAATCTCTCCGGGTCCACTCCGTTCCTAAATAAGTACACGTCAGATGCGCCATGCTTCTTCACATATTCCACAATTTCTGACGATTGCCCCATACATAAAGCAGATTT
>JACFNM010000173.1:0-267 GCA_019454915.1 Chitinophagaceae bacterium | reverse complement strand
CAGATTTCCTGTACAAAAACCTTTCCAATTTTTCCAGTAAGCGATACACCGTTCCATTTTCCGAAAGAGCTCCCAGCTCTTTAGCGCTCAGAGGCCAAAGATCAGAAATATTCATAATAAGTCTCGCCCTTAGAAATTTTGCCAAAATATGTCCGGTAACTCCCAGGGTCAGGGGAGGACTTTCGACAATAACAATATCTATTTGGCGCTTTCTTAAATGAAAATAGGAAAAAAGAGATGTTAATGAAAAAGATAACATATTCAAAA
>JACFNM010000750.1 GCA_019454915.1 Chitinophagaceae bacterium | reverse complement strand
AAGAGCATAAATTAAGTCTTATTTAACAAATTAGTTTTTTATTTTTGCTGGATGCAGCAAAAGCAAGAAAAAAAACGGGGAAGTAAAGAAACTCAGGAAGCCATACGTATCCGGGTTGTAGATTATTTGAAAAAGAAACTGGGGACTCAACGACAATGCGCTGAGATATTCGGTTTGACAGAGCGTTCAGTAAATCGGATATGGAATAAATATAAGGATGAGGGTAAGCGAGGTTTGATAGCAAAGAAGCGGGGTGTAAAAGATGGCAAGAAAATAAATGGCAAACAAGCAGCGGAAGTACGTAACCTCATTAAGGATAAAATGCCGGACCAGTTGAAGTTACCTTTTGGTCTATGGACAAGAGAAGCGGTACAACAGTTGATATCAGACCGATATGGCATAGTGTTAAGCCGGTGGCAGGTGGGCAGATATTTGAAAAGCTGGGGCTATACCCCTCAAAAGCCTATTCGTAAGGCATTTGAACAAAAGCCAGAGCAGGTAAAGCAGTGGTTAGAAAAAGAATATCCTGCCATTAAAAGGCGAGCTCTAAAAGAGAAAGGAACGATTTATTTTGGAGATGAAACGGGTATGAGAAGCGACCACCAGGCTGGGAGGAGCTACGCTCCCAAAGGTCACACCCCCGTTATAAAATCTACGGGACAACGTTTTTCACTCAACATGATTTCAGCTATTAGCAATAAAGGATATCTACAATTTATGATAATAGAGAGGTTCAATGGTAAGGTATTTATAGAATTTCTGAGGCGAATGATACGTTACAGCCGAGCAAAGATATTTTTCGTTACAGACGGACATCCTGCTCATAAAACCAAAGAGCTAAAAGAGTGGCTGGAAGCAAACAAAGATAGAATAGAAGTGTTTTTTATACCGCCGTATAGCCCGGAGCTTAACGCACAGGAGTATTTGAACCAGGATGTAAAAACAAATGTGATAGGTAAAAAACGCCCTATTAATAAAGCTGAAATGCGCGCCAACGTTGAACAATTTATGAATGGAAGAAAGAATAACAAAAAGCAGGTGCAAAAATATTTTCATCAAAAGCACGTCAGATACGCCGCATAGAGAATTTA
>JACFNM010000172.1 GCA_019454915.1 Chitinophagaceae bacterium | reverse complement strand
AGGTATTTTGCAAAATCCTCTTTTAATTGACGCACCTGGACATCATTTCCCCGCCAAAGAGGAATTTTATCCAGATTGTTTCTTAATACAGTTGCGCCAAATTCATTGTATAACAGTCCTTGAGACGTTAGTTTTTTTAATATCCGGGTTAAATACGGATCGTGAGTAGGACCATTCATTTTAGACTCATCCCATTCAATTTCCGAATTACCTTCATTCTGAAACGGTGTAAGAATCCATAGGAATGTTTCTGGTAGCCGAAGTTTTATAGTATCTATTCCCGCTTTTCTCTTTCCTTCTGCCTGATTAGTTTGATATACATCCAGGTTCAACGCCACTTTATCGTCAACGATGGACTTCCATGCCAGATAAGATTTGACAGCGTCTTTTAATTCCTCAAGCCTTGTACGATCTGGTGCAAGGAATATTAAAGTGTTTTTGTAAATCCTGTTTGCTGCACCCTTGGTTTGTAAAATCTCTTTCGCCTTATGGAAAGCAAAACTATTTCCGTCGTGTGAGGTATGCTGATGATTAACTCCCAATACAACCAACTTCATATCCATGTCATCAGGAATATCGCCGGATGTTTGAGGCATGAAATGGATACGGCGAACCGGGCTACCACCGGGAACTATCAACTGGGTTAGCAATGTCCTGATTTCGTTCTCCACATAATCAGGATTGACGTGTGCTGCCCTTTCTTCGGCTGTTCTGTTTACATTATTTTGCGTACTATACCAATAGTTTTTATTTTGATGATATACATAGGTAGCTTTATCTGTCAGATGACGCAGGGCGTCTGTAAAAGTGGCAATTGTTTCTCCAGGCAGAATACTGCCTAATTTGACCAGTTGTTCATCTATCCCTCTATTGGCAGCATTATAGGTGGGAGCAGAACCAAAAAACAAGGTTCTTGCCACACGTCTCGTTGCATTGTATCTGCCGATATTCGGAAAATTGTTATCAATTTGGCGTGGCAGAGAGTTGGCGCCGTCCACATCTTTATGAATAACAGCTCTCCAGGGCTCTTCAAGATATCTCATTAATTCACTTTGAATATCGCTATTTTCCATTGGTACATTTGCCGGAAGAATAAGAGGCCCCTGGTCTGTATTTTCCCAAAGGAAATGAATAATATTAGCCATCAATCGCAGGATACCTCTTGTTTTTTGAAACTGAGGAATACTCGCCCATCGTTCAGCCAGCGTATCAAACAATTGTGGGTGGATAGGATAAAAATCCCGGATTCTTTTTTCATAATTACTATCCTGCGTTTCTAATGGAAAATCAGCCTTGTTATTACGATAGAACTCGCCGAATGATCTGGCCGTCGCATCCCTCTCAGCAAAATCTTCTTTTGAAATAATAGGGGTAAATAATCTCCGGGTGACAATCTCAAACGACTCTTCATTTGTGGCTGCTGACCATGAAGACTCAATACGTCCGATAATATTGCCCAGGTCAGCTGCAGCCTGCTTACCTCTTTCCCCACCCATTTCAATATCGGATGCGGGTAAACTGACCACTACCAGAGCATTATCCACTGCTTTGGCAGCCTCACACAATGCCTGAGCAAAAGACATTTGTGTACCATAGGTACCACACATATCATCTCCTTCTTCTTTGAGTTGCCGTGCATAGGCTACCCATTCATCAATAAGAATGACACAAGGCGAAGTTTTCTTTAGGAGTCTAACTAATTGGTCGCCCGGATTGGTACCCTTCTCATCCGCGTCTTTTACTATTTTATATCCTTCCTTTCCTCCCAATTGCCAGGCTATCTCTCCCCAAATGGTGTGAACATTTGTGCCATCCACTTTGGTGTGAGGAATTCCTGGTGCTATACGATTCCCTACTATTACCGCTTTGCATATTCGTGCCGGAGGCCGGAGATCTCCCACTTCCCTGAAAAAACTTTCCATATCTCTAACCGAACTGAAATCTGCTCCGGAGCATAAATGGTAAATTGCTAACAGGGAGTGGGTTTTACCGCCACCAAAGTTTGTCTGAAGATTGATAACCGGATTACCACCTTTCTCATTTAGCCGTTTCAGTGTATTGGTCAACAGCTTCTTAATACCCTGGGTAAGAAATGTCCTGTTGAAAAAATCCACGGGCTTGCCATATTCTCCTGCATTGGCGCCATCCTGATAAACCCGCCAAAGATCAGCAGCGAACTCTGCTTGTTGAAATCTACCCGAAGAGACATCCGGATGCGGAGTGATCACCTGGCGCCAGGGTTTTAATCCCACCGCTGATTTGCCCACTACAGACTTTGCTTCAATAGCTCTTGTCTTCTTTCTGGTATTTTCCTCATAGCGTACGCGAAGCAATTCATTCTTTTGATTATCGGCTTCCTCTGCTTCGGGCGCTGCAATGGCGCTCAACAATCTTTCCACATTATCTAATGCTCTGAATGCATCATCCGTATCAAATTTATTAGTGCTGTTTTGATGAGCCGCCTTTTTTCGTATCTCTATTAATTCACTGGCCCACGATTTTTCGGAAAACCCCAGTTTTTTACCGAAGACCTTATGCCACTGCTTGATCATTATGCTCAATAGTGCGGCCACGTCCCATTCTTCCGGTGAAAGGTTGCGGGCATGATGCCCTTCCGGGAAGGATTCTGCCGCCTCCATATCCCAGTATGTATCATATTCTGTCTGCATTTCGCCGACTACATAAGGAAATAATCCCTTACGTAAAAGTTCAAGTCCTTTATTTACACGATCAAGATTGCTGAGTGCCATAACTAATCAAATAATTTAGTTTGAATGCCTAAGGGCGATTTAATATTATACGATTCCGCTACTATCTGATTCCACGAAAGTACAAGGCTGTTGTAGGCTTGCGCTTCCTGCGACCAACCTTTTTTCTCACAAAGTGTAAACAAGTGATAGGCCAAATCGCGCGCTATATCTGCTTTGGAGCCAAGACTTTTGTAAAGCTTTGCTGCTCCGGTTTCTCCTTTCTCCTGCAGGTGTTTGATCAGATGTTGGGTTATCTCCCACACTACTAATTTATTGTCCTGCTGCGGATTCCAGTCCGCCGGCAGATCATTGCGCGATATGAGTTGCACTTTTCCTCCACCAGAAGCTACAATGCCTGCATGGGTCAGGGCATTGACGGCTGTATTTTTTGCCAGAGCCAGTGCGTTGGCATCGCCAAAATCGCCGACCTCAAATTGATTCTGTTCAAACCATGCAAGGGCCCACCTTGTTTCCGTATCAAAATCCCCTTCCTGTTCGGCAAGAATTTCAGACAGTGCTGTATTGATTAAAGACAGTGCTGTGCGCACACTCATCCTGGAACCATCCTGTTCAACAATTTGGGAATAACGCGAATAGATGCCCATACCCGGACCAATGGTAGCCTGCGCCATATCCACCGGAGCTAAATTACTGCGTTGCAATACTTCAATAGCCTGGGGTAATTCTTTTTTCAGAATTTGAAGATATTCCCTGCGTGTAATAGACGGAGCATCATCCGGACGGGCGCGGCAAGCTAATACAATATAACTCGTTAGTGAATTGGTTCCCATGGAAACCATACGCCATTTTTGTGAAGCTTTTATGGGCCAGGTGGCGCCAATTTGAAAACCACCGCTTACCAACCCTTCCAGTAAAGTTTCCCAACCGGTTGTAAGGTTGATGCCGCCCGAACCAGATTCTTCTTCATCTGAAGCATCTTCATTTTCATCCTGTTTAAAAGCATAATAAACCGTCAGTGGAAAACGGCCATCCATTCCTTTTCTGAAATTGTTGAACGCCTCTTTAAAACCCTCTTCAAAATGGTCTCTGGCAGCTTCTTTACTTCCATATCTAAAATCGGAGGCAACCAACTCTTCCATTTTGGGAACCAATACCGTGCTTAACAGTTCCGGATATTTTTGTTGTAGGCCATTTCTTAACCATACATAAAAGAAATCCGAAAGATCAGAATAACCAATATTGTCGTAATATGGTGGATCGGTGCTGATTATGAACTCATGGCTTGAGAAAACATATTTAGAAGCATTTGATTGAATTGCATTTTGACTTTCAACTTGAATAGGCAAAACAACTTTAAGACATTCTGAAATATACTCATAACAAGTTTTCCATGCTCCTACAGAATCTCCAAGAAGGTTAGCTTCACCATAATCCCAAACCATAGGAACGGCTTGCCTACCAAACAGATTCATGACTTTTTCGTTACTACTATTCCATCTGCAAAGTGAATTATTGAAATCCACCAATCGTCCTGTTGTTAGATATAAAAAGAATTGCAATGCATCGCCATATTTTTCACTTCCTCCATCTTTAAGAATTTGTTTTTTCACTTCCCGAATTAATTCTTGCAAGGTTGAAAGTCCAAGTAGTTGCCTGGATGAAAATAATTTCCAATGCTCATCCATGCCATAAAGTTGCACCCGAAACCCCAGGGCTTTTTCCGGTAATTTAGTTTCAGGTTTCCAAATAGGTTTACACGATAGTGCAATTTGTTCCTGTTCTTTGGTTGGGCTCACATAAGTTTTTCCTCTGCCCATATCAGCTACGATTCCGATAAGTGAAGTTCCAATACGGTTGTTTTTCCCTTCTTCTCTCACATAATCTAATTTCACTGCTTCACCACAACAGACGCAGGTTGCTCCGGTTCTGTTTACGGTTCCCTTTATTTTAGGTGAACCCTGGCTTACCTTGTACCCCGTGATTTCGTTTCCATTTGGATTGCGCTCAATTACAGGCTCTGAAAAGAAATTGGGTTCCTTCTTTGAACTCAAAATAAAAGAACGCACAAGCGGCATCTGGCATCCACACGCG
This sequence comes from Chitinophagaceae bacterium, assembly GCA_019454915.1. GTDB lineage: Bacteria > Bacteroidota > Bacteroidia > Chitinophagales > Chitinophagaceae > Agriterribacter. The sequence continues at coordinate 3,870 of JACFNM010000172.1, read as the reverse complement.
GGATTGGGGCATTTTACCGTTCGTGCCCAAAGCCAGGCAACCACATTATGTTCCTTGTTGCCAATTTTTAATTTCGGGTAATATTTTCCGATTCTCTTTTTAGCTTCTTCATTTATCCAGTTGCCGTAATACCGCAGGTCTTCAGCCAGGCCTCTCCCCAATATCCATTTCTCCTTTGCTTTTTCAATATGGGTTTTCGGGTTTACCGGCTCCTGATTGGCAAACTCCGGAAGTATCTCCAACTGGGCTTTATTGATGAGTACGGCCACCGGGTTCAGATCCGAAGCCTGTACCTGAAGCCCCAATCGCATTCCTTCTAAAGGTATAGAACCTCCGCCAGCAAAGGGATCCAGCAGAGTAGGCAGTTTACCATCACAGTGTTTTAAAATTTCTTTGTGTGCTTCTTCAAACACTTCGGGATGAGTATGAATTTTTTTCTGGCAGAGCTTTCGAATGATTTCAAACAACCGTTCTCTTTCAACCGATTGAGCTGTTTCGGTAGGGAATTTTTCAGGGTGCGAAGAAGGATCGTCCACCAATGAAGCAAATAAAATTGCTCTGGCAGACGGAAGCGGCAGACGCGCCCACCAATGATGAATGCCTTTGGGATGGGCGCCTATACCCGGCATCTTATCATACGCAGATGCATCGTTGATAATATCCAAAGGCAATGCCACTTCTATTAATTTCTTCTTTGTCATTTCAGATTTGTTCTAACAGTTTTGTTTTGATTAAAGCGTAGGCCTCTGCAGCGCTATAGTTTACTTCCGGGCGAAGCAGTCCTGTGATATCGCCTAAAAACTCGTCATCATTCATCTTGCTTTCCATATTCCGGATAAATTCTTTTTGTGATGGAGGGTTGTCCACCGCTGCCTTCATGTATATTCAGTAACTGTGTAGCAATTGAGCGGTGTCAATAGTCAGGCTATCGTGTGTCAGCCCTCTGTAAAGATCAAACAGGTCTCTTCCTTTACGGCGTTGGTATAAAGCCCTCAACTTGCTACCAAGCAGCTCTTCCGGCTTATACGTTGTGAGTTGACATGAATGGCTAAACCAGGAGGAGTTAATTTCAAAAGAAAATTTTTCAAAGCCCAATACTGAAAAATGTTCTCTTGTATTGGTCTCTATTTTCAATCGCAATCTTACCGGAGGCGGGAATTCGGATTCAAAGTGATAAATGACCTGAATCCCGTTTCTCTTAGGCACCACCCTGGCCTGTCCCAAAAAAGATAATGCAGTCTGCAGTTTTTCCACCGTCGGTTTTATCGGTTCTGCCCTCAATTGTACCAAATCTATATCTTCGGAAAAGCGGGGTTGCGGGTTCAGCCAAAGTTTATGCAATGCAGTACCACCTCTGAAAGCCAGGCTGTCAGCCAGCCATTCGTCTGAGAATATCTCTGCCAGCGCACGGCATATTATCAAGTCTTGTTCCACCTGTTCATTGGTTTGCCATGGCACTTTTTGACGCCATTCCATGATATATGCCTGGGGTATCATTCGTCTGTTTCTATTTGAACGTTTACAATCACATTCCACCGGTTAGCAGAAGAATAACCCTTTGTACGCTTCCCCGGCTTCAGCGGAATGCGAAATAATTGCCTGCCCTGCTTCTGCAACGCTTCATAGAGCGCATTAGAAAGTAATTTGTTTTGGCACACTTCTTCCAATAAATAACCCAGCCGTTGTAAAGCTGTAACATGTGTATGCTGCAACAATTCCGGAGTAAAAGATTCAACCCGGATCACTTCAGTCAGTTCCAGCAATACTGCCACAGCCCGATTAATGCCACCAATCCTTTTTTCATATTGTATCAAATCACAGGCCGTCAAAACTTCGTTAGATATTTGCAGGTAACCGGCTTCAGTCTTTTGCTTTTTTAAAAGCTTTTCAGGAATACCCTTTATGCTGACATAATTTATTTTTGTTCCTTTCTTTTTGGTTGGTCTCAATACAGGAAAAGAAGTGAATACATAATATTCCTGTGGTTTCTGGTGGGCCGAACCAAAAAAAACGGCAGCGTTTAATAATCCCAAATAGTAGGGTCTGTCCAAATACTTCATAAATGCATCTAAATACAAATGAGGCGGTAAAATTCCATTTGATGCATACTGAGGTGGAATGATAAGATAGTATCCTTTGCTTATTGATAATACCTTTCCTTTAATTGAAAGCCTGTTGAGCGCTCTCTTGACAGCAATATCAGAATATTCCGGTAGTTCACTTTGAAGGGCTTCTTTAGAGAAACTGTACCTTCCTGCGGCAAGCACCCTGTCTAACCAATCAGCCACAGATATATCTGAAGTTTCCACCATTATTAGAGTAAAATTTTGCGGAAGGTACCATTTTTAGGTACTTAATGCAAAATATTTATTTCATTCTTCAAGAATTATTTTCTTGTGAAATACTGCTTTGGTTAGCAAGTCCCGTGTATTAAAATTAATAGAGGTAACCCCAAAATCAGGTTCGTACCGAAAAGCATTTTGGACATAGTGCACATCCACGTGCTTACCGTCAACAAATCCGATTGCAAGAAAAAACTGGTCAGGCAAATTGAGCGCTTCAATAATTTCATTTTTAGTTATCGTTACTGTAAGCGCGTCTTTTTTCCGCCCTTTTACCTCAATGAAACGCAGGTCTCCGGTTTGGCTATCAACGCTTTCAATGTCGTACCCAATCTTTTCTCCACTCCGGTCTCTTGCAGAATTGGCCAATTCCTCTTCAATAGTAAAGACGGCTTTCATGGCTGCCTGTTCCACTTTTGCTTTTTCTTCGGGTGATACAAATCCCTGTAACTTAAAATCTTCTTCTTTATCCTTGTTTACAAAACGGGCAGGTAAAACTAATACTCCCCCTATTACAACCGGTGGTTTAGGAGAGAGCTGGCCTTCTTCATCCAATTCCTGCATCCTCTTTTGAAGCCTTGCCTGAAGGTCATCAGCCCGCTTTCGGGCTTCGTTGGAATTCAGCTTAGCATTGGGCCTGCCCGCTTCCTCCTGCAAACGCAGGTCGCGTGCGCGGTGATCCCAATATTTTATTTCACTGGTGAGCCTCTCCATTACTGCTTTTCGTGTCTTTTCAATCAAAAACTCTCTTCCTTTATTAATCCTCTCCAAATGATTTTTAGCAATAGTGGTAATGGCAAATGATTTTATTTTATCCTCCACATTTTGTTTTAACCACTGCATTTCGGAAATCTTTGGGAGTAGTTTGTTTAATTCATCTTCGGCTACAGGCCTGTAATCCAGATAAGGGGCGTAGCCTGCCTGTGTAACAGAACCGGTTTCGTCCATTTCCACAAAATGAACTTCTCTGCTAACGGTACGTCTTCCGCCATCAGGCAATCTTTTGGCATCCTGAATGCTATTTTCTAAATAGAAAAGTATGCGTGGTTTACTATCAGGATTCAACTCATCTATTAAGACTGAACCCTGCTTAAGCAGCCCAATCTGATTTTCAAGAAGCAGATCAATGGTGGCATCTAATAAAGGATGCCCAGGACAAACAAATGCTGCAAGTGGCTTGCCCTGTACAGAAACCAGTTCCTTATGGAAAGTGATTCGTTCGTAACTTCTGAGAATAGGCTCCCTGGTTCCAATAATTCTGTCTCTGTTACGTATAGATGCCGGTACATGCAATACCTGATATCTTCCTTTTTCTTTTTCAGTGAAGGATCCTCCAAGTGATTTGAATGCCGTCAGGAAAAAGTCGGCTATGAAATGAGGCTGGAGCTTTCTGGCTGTGGCGCGGTCCATCTCCTCTTTGATTTCCTGAACGTTAGATTTGGTTAGCGTTATGGCATGAAGGGATCGTTCCTGCAAAAGTTTTTCAAGTTTGTTACGATCTAATCCTTCATCTAAAACCCGATCTAAG
>JACFNM010000749.1 GCA_019454915.1 Chitinophagaceae bacterium | reverse complement strand
TGGTCTTGTTGGTAAAGCTGTGGATAGAAAATCTTCAGATTGAAGTGAGATTAAGGAAGAAATCTATATTTTAACCTCCAAATCAGAAGCAGAACCTATGCAACTACATCTTATTGATTGGCTTATCATTGTTGTCAGCCTTTTTCTATTTTTAATTATCGGATTTATTGTTGCAAAAAGGTCAGGGAAAGATTCTAAATCTTTTTTTCTTTCTGATCGGAATATGCCCTGGTGGCTATTGGGTGTGAGTATGGTAGCAACAACATTTGCGGCCGATACTCCCAATTTTGTTGCCGGACTGGTGCGTCAAGAAGGTGTATCCGGCAACTGGATTTGGTGGAGTTTTCTTCTGACGGGAATGCTCACCGTATTTTTTTATGCCAAGTTGTGGAGACGTAGCGGAATCACGACCGATTTGGAATTTTATGAACTTCGATACAGTGGAAAAAGCGCTGCTTTTTTACGTGGATTTCGGGCAATTTATTTGGGTGTCTTTTTCAACATTGTCATTATGGCCAATGTTTGTTTGGCGGCAATTAAAATTGGTCACGTCATGTTCGGACTTTCAGCGGTACAGGTTTTGCTTATCGCCTCACCTATAGTGGTAATCTATTCTGCTTTGGGCGGATTAAAAGGTGTCTTGCTAACTGATTTTGTTCAGTTTCTAATTGCCATGGTTGGAAGCATTTGGGCAGCTGTATATGTAATAAATATGCCCGAGATTGGAGGCTTAACACAATTATTGGCTTCTCCTGTTGTGGCAGAAAAAACCCCTCTTTTCCCGGATTTTTCTAATCCTGAATTGGTGATTCCTTTACTGGTGATTCCACTCGCAGTGCAATGGTGGAGTGTTTGGTATCCGGGATCTGAACCCGGAGGAGGGGGATATATAGCCCAGCGAATGTTGGCTGCAAAAGATGAAAACCACGCCACTTGGGCTACGCTATTTTTCAATTTTGCACACTATGCATTGCGCCCTTGGCCTTGGATTATTGTCGGGTTTGCGTCTCTGATTATTTTTCCTGATTTACGAAGTTTGCGAAATGCTTTTCCGAATCTTGATGCTTCTTTTGTTAAAGATGATCTCTCTTATCC
>JACFNM010000748.1 GCA_019454915.1 Chitinophagaceae bacterium | reverse complement strand
TTCCTCTATAGTACCCTGTTCTGTTCCTTCATTAATAATGGCTTTTATTTCTTCTTCAGTCACATAGTTATCTTTTCCCTGGATTCTTAAAAACTTGAGCGTGTAAAATGTGGATTTACTCAGCAGCCAGACAAAAGGATAGGCAGCCATGCTGAGTAGCCGCATGGGCACTGCAATGAATTTGATAATGGATTCGGGGCGTGAAAGCCCGATCCGTTTGGGTACCAGTTCTCCAAGGATCAATGTGAAATAAGTAAGTATGATAACGATGATGGCCGTGGCGACGCCATTGGCATAGGGTCTAATCCATTCCAGCTGGCTTAGGTAATTTACCAGGTCTGATTTCAAGGCTTCTCCGGAGAAGATACCGGTCAATATGCCTATCAGTGTGATCCCAATCTGAACAGTTGAGAAAAAAGTATCCGGCTTTTCTATTAACTTCAGCGCTTCTTTTGCTTTCTTATCGTCATTGGCAGCCTGTTTTTCTAAACGCACTTTTCTCGACGATACCAGCGCCATCTCCGCCATCGAGAAGACTCCGTTTAATAGTATTAATCCAAATATGATCAGAATCTCAAACATGATGTATGAAGTTAAGCTAAAGTGGGTAAACCTGCTTTTCTATTGAAAATCCAGGCGGTTCCGACTCCCACGATGCAGCCCAGTAAACCGCCGCAGATAATGTCTAAAGGAAAGTGTACGCCCACATACACCTGGGCATAGGAGATGACAAAGGCCCAGGCAAATAACAACCATCTCCAGGAAGCGGGAATGAATGTAAAAGTCTTAAAAGTAAACATAGCCATTCCGAAATGATTAGCAGCATGACTGGACACAAAACTGAAAAGCCCCCCGCAACGGACCATCTGTCGAACGGAGTCTGCAAGATAGGGGTCTGCACATGGTCTGACGCGTCCTACCCACGGCTTAATAACAGACGCGCTGATCATATCCGTACCGGCAAATGTCAAGAGAAAAAAAGCAATCCAGATGGATCCCTTCAGTCTGAAGTTTATCAATACAAAGGCCACGGTAAACAGGTACAACGGTGCCCAAAAATATGGATTACGGAATAGTGGTAGTAACCAATCCAGAAAGATC
>JACFNM010000747.1 GCA_019454915.1 Chitinophagaceae bacterium | reverse complement strand
AATTAAAACTAAGAAACACAGAAAGCAATCATGTTAAGTATAAAAAATCTACAGGCGAAAGTTGAAGACAAGCAGATTTTAAAAGGAATAAACCTTGAGATCAACTCCGGTGAAATCCACGCTATCATGGGTCCCAAGGGCTCAGGTAAAAGTTCACTCGCGTCTGTTCTGGCCGGAAAAGAAAGCTATGAAGTTACTGGCGGTGAGGTGATATTTGAAGGCAAGAACCTACTGGAACTGTCTCCGGAAGATAGAGCACGGGAAGGCGTTTTCCTTGCTTTTCAGTATCCGATAGAGATTCCCGGCGTGTCGAATATCAATTTTTTGCGTACAGCGCTTAATGAAATAAGAGCCTATCACAATGAACCTCCCTTAGAGGCCAAAGAATTCCTTCGCCTAACCAGGGAAAAGCAGAAGCTGGTAGAGTTCGATGCCAAACTCACCAACCGCTCTCTCAATGAAGGATTCTCCGGTGGGGAGAAGAAAAGAAATGAAATCTTCCAGTTGGCTATGCTAAATCCCAAACTGGGTATCCTCGACGAAACCGATTCAGGTTTGGATATAGATGCCTTGCGGATCGTTTCCAATGGGGTAAATAAGCTTCGCTCAGACAAGAATGCCTTTATCGTCATCACGCACTATCAGCGATTGTTGGAATACATCGTTCCTGATTTTGTACACGTATTGTACGACGGCAGAATTGTTAAATCCGGTACCAAAGAACTGGCGCTGGAATTGGAAGAGAAAGGATATGATTGGATAAAAGAACCTGCAACTACGGAATCAGTTGGATGATTAATGAAATTAAAATGACTACGACAACATCGCTTTACGATCAGTTTATTACATTATATAAAGACAAGGAATCACAACGGGAAGACAATTGGTTGAGGTCCCTGCGGGAAAAGGCTTTTGAATCATTTTCCCATACCGGCTTTCCTACCGTTAAAATGGAGGAATGGCGTTACACCAATGTAAGTCCTTTTTTGAAGGAGGATTTTCGTCTTCAGCCCGGTGAAGCCACCCTCTTTAACCAGCGGGGCAGGATTCAAATCCCTTCCTTAGATGCTCATGAAGTGGTATTGAAGAACGGGATGCTCAA
>JACFNM010000171.1 GCA_019454915.1 Chitinophagaceae bacterium | reverse complement strand
CTGGTGTGCCGGAAAGATGCACCGTAATCCAGCAATCACCATCTCCGTCTACCATAATTTCGTACTGCTCCGTTTTACCGCCGGATACATTTTTTAATTTTTCACCCCGCCAGTTGATCCTGCCCGTCTGGTGATCTATCCGTTCAACTACGCCGTTGCGATGAACCAACCATGCGTTGTTTTGCTTATCGAAATCCAGCGCCGACACGTCGCTAAGATCCAGATTGGCGCCATCGGCGGCGCCTTGTGAAAACCTGACCGGCTTATGCTCTTTGGAAGAATATTTGTAAACCCCGCCAAGATTCTGATAAACGAACCAAAAATTCCCTTCCTTATCTTTTTTAATGAAACTTACCGCGCCGCCGGGAAGAGAAAGCGTGGAAAGATAATCCTGATCGTTCCTTAAAAATGATTCTGTGTCAGGATCGTATATATTATTTCCATTTCGTGTTGCCACCCAGAGCCGGTTCTCCGGAAGTTCAAAAATCCGGGTGACGTAGTTATCGCTTAAGGTTGACGAATCGTTTAAATCATTCCTGAAAACGGTAAAATCGTACCCGTCAAACCGGTTGAGTCCGGACATGGTGCCGAACCATACGAAGCCCGTGCTATCTCTAAAAATAGCATTTACCTGATTGTGAGACAATCCCTGGCGTACATCCAGCCGGGTAAACTGATAAGTTTTTTGCTGAGCATACAGGTTAAAAACGCAGATCCAGGAAATTGAAAAAATCAAAATGCGCCTGATCATAAATGCAACTCGTCCGGATTGTTTTGATAATTAAAAACTGAAATTAAGCACAATAGTAAATAAACAAATATTTATGAAAATAGCGACCATTTATTATGTGCTATCAGCCCGATTTTGCCCGTCGTTAACATTTTATACCCCACAAATAAACAAAACATACCCAAAGGTTAACGGTTGATACCTATCATTTAAACAATCCGGGCCCCATTCAATCCGGTTTCAAAATTAGTTTTGATGTGAAACCGAATTCAGCAATCATTCCTATTTTTTCTGACCACGATGACATTCCAACAGGTATACAATAAAATATTATTGAGACCGGCTATATTTATTTTTTTAATGTCTGCCGGCTGCCAAACTACAAAACCGGTGAAAGTTTTCACGGATGGCTTAGAGATACAACTGACCAACTATTCACACACCGGTATTAAAGCCATTAAACTGACGGTCATCTCACCTGAGATTATTCGCGTTTCCGCCATAGGGGATAAAGCGCACTTTTCAAGCAGCCGGAGCCTGATGCGTGATACCGCATCCATAAAAGCGCCAGCCTGGGAACACGAAACCAACGGTGAGTATGAAGTGATAAGAACAAGGTCTGTCTCTGCTACCGTTTCCAGAATAACCGGAGAAGTCATCTTCAAAGACAGCACCGGAAATACATTATTACGGGAACCGAAAGGCGGAGAGAAAAAACTCATCCCCGTGACGATAGACAATGAGTCTTTTTTCCAAATCAGTCAGTCATTCGACTCTCCGGATGATGAAGCTATTTACGGCTTAGGTCAGCAACAGACGGGAATAATGAATTACAAAAACAAAGATGTTGACCTCACCCAGTATAATGCTATCGTAGCAGTACCTTTTCTGATTTCCTCCCGCCACTATGGCCTGCTCTGGGATAATTATTCAATCAGTCATTTTGGCGATAACCGGGAAAAAAAACCTTTGTCTGCTTTCACCCTAAAAGGAAAAGACGGCAGCGCTCCCGGACTAACGGCAACCTATAGCAACCGGAATGACAGTAGCCGGATCTACGTTCGCCGGCAGGAAAGCCAAATAGACTATTCCTTTCTTCCGTCACTTAAAGACATCCCTTCCGCATTTCCCATGCCCGGGGGCAAGGTTACCTGGGAAGGATCTATAACCTCAGACACTTCCGGCACACACAAGTTTTACCTCACCGGTTCGGGATACATCAAATTCTGGCTGGACGACGTGTTGCTGCTGGACAAATGGAGGGAAGGCTGGAATCCCGGCCCGTCGTTTTTTGAACTCCCTATGAAAAAGGATAGACCTTATTCGATAAAATTAGAATGGATACCGGAATCCGATCAGGCCTTTGCTTCGCTGAAATGGCTGCCACCTGTCCCTGAAGAAATGCAGCACAAAACTCGGCTCTCTTCTGAAGCGGGCAAGCAACTCGATTACTATTTCATTTTCGGAAAAAACGCCGACAAAATCATTGAAGGATACCGGCTGCTTACCGGTAAAGCAGCTATACTCCCCAAATGGGCTTATGGCTTCTGGCAAAGCAGAGAAAGATACAAAACACAGGCTGAGATTGAGCAAACCGTCGGTGAGTTTAGGAAGAGAAAAATAGGACTGGACAACATCGTATTAGACTGGAGCTACTGGAAAGAGGATCAATGGGGTAGTCAGGAATTCGACAGCATCAGATTCCCGGACCCTGAAGGAATGATCCAAAAACTACACGAAACCTATAATACCCATTTTATGATTTCCGTGTGGCCTAAATTTTACGAGGGCATAGATAACTATAAGCTGTTTGCTGACCACAACTGGCTATATCAGCAAAACATCGTGGATAAAACCCGAGATTGGATCGGAAAGGGCTACACTTCTACCTTTTACGACGCCTTTAACCCCGATGCCCGTAAGGCCTTCTGGGGGCTTCTCAACACGCATCTTTACAGCAAGGGGGTTGACGCCTGGTGGTTAGACGCTACCGAACCGGATATCTTATCCAACGCCACTATAGAAAAAAGGAAAGCATTAATGAATCCCACAGCATCAGGACCTTCCACCGCCTACTTTAACGGGTATGCACTGGCCCATGCCAAAGGCATTTACGAGGGTCAACGCATCACTGATCCGGGGAAGCGGGTATTCATATTAACCCGCTCGGCCTATGCCGGTCTGCAACGCTATGGCGCCGCCACCTGGAGCGGCGATATTGCTGCGAGATTCGACGAACTGGAACGCCAGATTCCCGCAGGTATTAATTTTTCAATGTCCGGACTGCCCTACTGGACCACCGATATTGGAGGCTTTTTTGTAGAAGACAAGTATGATAAGCCTGACCCACGGGGAGAAGCCCTGGAGGAATGGAGAGAACTCAATACCCGGTGGTATCAATTTGGCGCGTTCTGTCCTATTTTCCGGTCGCATGGACAATACCCCTATCGCGAACTATTCAATATAGCGCCGGAAACGCACCCCGCCTATCAGAGCATGCTGTATTACAATCGTCTGAGATACCAGCTTCTTCCCTATATCTATTCCCTTGCCGGCAGTGTATATCATCATGACTACACGATGATGCGGGGGTTGATCATGGATTTCCCCGAAGACCAGGAAGTAAGACCGATAAAAGACCAGTACATGTTCGGCCCGTCCCTGCTCATCAACCCGGTATATCAGTTCAAAGCGAGGAGCCGGCAGGTTTATCTTCCGGGCGGTCAGGGATGGTATGATTTTCATACGGGAAGTTTTTATGAAGGGGGTCGTTTTATCACGGCAACCGCGTCTTACACGCGTATGCCTGTTTTCGTAAAAGAAGGATCCATTTTACCCGTTGGCCCCGTTCTGCAATACACGGCAGAGAAGTCCTCCGACATGGTTACGCTATACGTTTACACCGGAAAGGACGCCTCCTTTACCTTATATGAGGATGAAGGAACAAACTACAATTACGAAAAAGGACAGTTTAGTACCATCCCCGTCAGCTACAATGAGTCGGCTAAAACACTCACCATAGGAAAACGCAAAGGAACCTTCAGCGGACTACCGGAAAATAAAATTTTCCGCGTCGTGTGGATCAAGCCTGGGAGAGACCGGATTGTTCAGGACACCGATCAATCCGATACCGCGATATCCTATAACGGTAACGAACAAACAATCCGAATGAACATCAAAGATTAAAGCATCACCATTTTTTAAAACCATAATTGTTTACACATGAATACAAACAAAAAAGCGATGATAGTCAAAGCCCTGCTTTGGTCTTTCCTCTCGCTACTGCTTATCTCTTCCGGGTATGCTCAGGATAATACCCGGAAAATTACGGGTACGGTAAGAGACGATCAGGGAAACACATTACCGGGCGCCACCGTTGAGGTGAAGCAAACGAAGATCATCACCTCCACCAACAGTTCAGGTATATTTTCCCTGCAGGCGCCACCGTCTGCTAAAACCCTTATTATAACTTCAATAGGAATGAAAAGTCAGGAAGTGGCTATCGGTACGGCGGCTGTGCTGGAGATTGTCATGGAGTCTGTTTCTCAAAACCTGAATGAAGTGGTCGTGGTGGGTTACGGTACGGCCAAAAGAGCTAATGTCACCTCCTCTATCTCTTCCGTAAGTGCAAAAGATATCAAAGATCTTCCCGTTGCCGGTATAGACCAGGCCATACAGGGAAAAGTATCCGGCGTTACGGTTATGAATAACAGCGGTCAGCCCGGTGGAGGAGTCTCTATTAAAATACGCGGAGTAACCACCATCAACAGCAACGATCCGCTTATCGTGATTGACGGCGTGCCTTTTGTAAGCAATACCAAATCCAGTTCGGGATACGCCGGACTTGGAGGCTCTGATGGCCAAACCGGTAACAGTATCATGGCTACTATCAACCCCAACGATATTGAGTCCATTGATGTATTGAAAGACGCCTCTGCACAGTCTATATACGGTTCCCAGGCTGCTAACGGGGTGATCCTCATCACTACCAAAAAAGGAAAAGCCGGCGAGGGTAAAATCAATTATGACGGCTATTACGGTCAGTCGAGCGTGGTAAAGAAATTAGACGTGATGAACCTCAGAGAGTTTGCTCAATACCAGAATGAAGTAGCGCCAATCATCGGTGCGCAACCCACGGAAGAGTTTAAAGATCCCTCTATTTTAGGCCCCGGCACCGATTGGCAGGAAGCGATGTTTCGCACGGGTCAGATGCAGAATCATCAACTGAGTTTTTCGGGTGGTAAAGACAAAACCAACTATTACCTGTCATTAAATTATTTTGATCAAACGGGGATATTAATCGGGTCTGATTTCAAAAGATATACCATGCGGTTTAACCTGGATCACCAATTAAAGAACTGGTTAAAAATCGGCGTAAGCGCCAACGGCTCCCGGAATATCCAAAATGTAACACTTGCGGATGCCGCTGAAGGAACCATCTGGTGGGGCGCTATTCAAAACCCGCTGATACCGGTGAAAAACCTGGATGGCAGTTGGGGTGGCGGCAACACCATAAGCGGTGTAAAATATGGACAGGATAATCCGATAGCCCGCAGCGCCATGCGCGGAAATAAAACGGTAAATGCACAGGTGTTTGGCAACGTTTATGCGGATATTTCTTTCCTCAAAGATTTCGATCTGAGGAATGAAGTATCCTATTCTTTGGGTTTAAATAATAACCTCGCTTATCAATATGCAGGCAACGTAGGGAATACCGTGCTTCAAAGCCAGTTATTCGACAACAGGGGCAACAGTTATTATTATGCCCTGAGAAATTATCTCAACTACAACAAATACTTCAATAATCATAACATCTCAGTAACGGCGGGACACGAAGCGCAATATTCGTACTACGAAGGATTAGCCGGCAAAAGAGTGGATTTGCAAAATAATATCCTGGACATTAATGCCGGTAACAGTGACAAAACCACCTGGGAACTTAACGGCGGAAAATCGCAATGGGCGATGGAGTCCTATTTTGCAAGAGCCAATTACGCCTATGATAACCGCTACTCTTTATCAGTAAGCTTCCGGGCTGACGGTTCCTCTAACTTTGGTACGAATAATAAATGGGGATATTTCCCCGGCGCTTCTGTAGGATGGACGGTTTCAAACGAAAATTTTGCAGAAGGGCTGAAACCTTTTATCAGCTATTTAAAACTCCGCGTGGGTTATGGCGCTGTGGGCAATCAAAACCTGCCCTCCGGCGCGCAGAATCCCCCTTATACTTCTGCAATCGGCTTTTGGCCCGGCCCCGTGGGATTTGGCAACGCCAGCTATCTGAATGGAATAGCCAATCCCGACCTAAGCTGGGAATCTGTGGTCACCCAAAATGCCGGGATTGACCTGTCCATAGTAAACGGCCGAATAGACGCCACCGTGGACGTCTATAAAAAGACAACCTCCAATATGCTGTTATTCCTCACCGGACCCAGATTAATCGGGGTGGGCGATTCATGGGATGACCTGAAAGCGCCTGTAGGCAATGTGGGTCAGATGTCCAATACCGGGGTTGACCTGAGCATCAACAGCACGAATATCAAATCAAAGCATTTTTCCTGGAAAACCAATATCATCTACTCCCAGTTTAAAAACAAACTGGACAAGATGGCCAATTCCACTGCGGGCTTAGCCGGAAAGGTTTATTACGACAACTATACGATCACCTACACCAATCCCGGCTATACCGTTGGTTCATTCTTTGGCTTAGTAACCGACGGTATATTCCGCACGCAAAAAGACCTGGATGAAAGCCTGCCGCAATTTGGGTATTCTGTGGATGAAACACACACCTGGCTGGGAGATATTCGCTTTAAAGATATTAATGGCGATAAAAAAATAGACGAGAACGACATCACCTATATTGGCAGTCCCTTACCAAAATTCACCTATGGTATTACCAATACTTTTCAATACAAAGACTTTGATGTCTCTGTTTTTCTCCAGGGAAGTTACGGCGCTAAAATCTTCAACTTCCTGAGATGGCAATTGGAAAAAATGGATAACATTTATTATAACCAATTACGCACGGTATTAGACCGATACACGGCAACTAATACCAACGGTAAGCTCCCCAGGTTTGTAAGCGGACAAGTGAACAACGTGGCTATGTCCGACCGGTACGTGGAAGACGGTTCCTATCTGCGGATACAAAACATCACCGTGGGTTACCGGATACCCAAAGATTTGCTCAACAGGGCACAGATAAATAGTCTGAGGGTATATCTCACCGTGCAGAACTTAGGGACATTCACAAAATACAGCGGCTATGATCCGGAGATTGGCGCCTTCAATAACAATATCCGTTTGATGAATGTGGACGCCGGGCACTATCCCAATCCCCGCACCATCACCGCAGGTATAAATATTGAACTATAACATCAACTATTAAAAAGGAAACTAATGAAATATAAAATAATATACGCCATGTTATTGGGCACCATCACCCTGGCTTCCTGCAATAAAGACTTTATTGAACGAACCTCGTTAGACGGTACCACCTTGTCTAATTATTACAACACGGCTGAAGAAGTAAGGGGACTCACCAGCACCCTGTATGGTTTACCCTGGAGCGGTTATGAAAACCGGGCTATGGATGTAATTGGCGATGTAATGGCGGGCAACGAATATACGGGAGGCGGTAATGCAGACGATGCGCCTTTTTTAAATTTCACACTGGCTTCCACGGCGGTGCGTATTGCCGATGCCTGGAAGGTATTTTATAAGATCGGCGGATGGACGAGCGAATATATGAACGCCCTCGAAATAAAGAAAAGTGAAGGAGGCAACCCTACGTTTATAGACCCGGCCATAGCGGAGTGTCATTTTTTCAGAGGTACCGTTTATTTTTTCATTGCCCGTGCCTGGGGTGATGCACCAATCGTTACCGATCCGGGAGGAACGGCAAAGGGCGGTGATTTTAATATCCCGCGTTATCACAAAGCCGATGTATTAAAATTTGCCCTCGAAGAATTGAAGCTGGCGGAAGCCGGGCTTCCTGAAACCGATCCTGAAGCCGGAAGACTAACCAAATATGCGGCAAAAGGAATGATGGCCAAACTCTATCTTTATAATAAAGACTATGAAAACGCCCGGATCAAAGCCAAAGAGGTGATAGAATCCAATCAGTATGATTTATTTCCGGATTACGCCGGCATGTTTAATTCAAGCGCCAATAACAACAATATTGAATCCATTTTTTCCGTCCAGCATCAATTGACCGGTAATCCCTGGGGTTCCGGCAATCAAAAAAATCCGGATCGCGGACCGTCCAACATGCAGACAAATGAAGCCAGCATGTGGGAATTGTATTTACCTACTATAGATATCCAGAACGAATTTGAATTCGGAGACAAACGCAGAAAAGGCTCTATGATGGAACAGGGCTGGAGTAAGCCGGAATGGAAACCACAGGGCACCAACGAGAAATACAACGAATTCATGGCGGGAGGCTACAAATACGATACCACAGTAACAGTGGGTGAAGGCGGCCAGAAAAATGACACCCGGTCTAATATCGCAAAATACGTGGTAGGTCCGGGTTCCTCTTACGGCGGTGAAACGGTGTTGGGCATGAACACGGGTATCAATACCATGATTTTGAGATACGCAGATGTGCTGCTGATTTATGCAGAATCCATACTGGGTAATAATACCAACACCACCGATGCGGAGGCTTTGGAGGCGCTGAATAAAGTACGTGCCCGCGCCGGACTTTCCGGAAAAACTTCAATAACGCTGGACGACATTATGCACGAACGCCGGGTTGAACTGGCCTTCGAAGGCGAATACTGGTTTGATATTCAAAGACAGGGTTTTGAAAAGGCTAAGCAGATCATTATGGCGCAGAACAGGGGAACAGCCACTTCGCCCTATTACGTAACCACTTTTACGGAAAGTATGATGCATTTGCCCATTCCTTCAGGAGAAATACTGCAGGATCCGGAACTGGCAAAAGACCCGGTTGCTTATTATTAATGCTGATAAAAAAATATACTGATGAAAAAAATTATTTCAATA
>JACFNM010000746.1 GCA_019454915.1 Chitinophagaceae bacterium | reverse complement strand
TAGGAATGTCATTCTGGAATTTTCAAGTGTTGGTTATCAAAGCCAGAGAATAAATGTGGGGAATAGAACGGAAGTGAATGTGGTGCTGGAGTTGACGGTTTCTGATTTAAGTGATGTAGTGGTAGTGGGGTACGGAACCAGGAGGAAGGTGAATTTGACAGGCTCCGTAGCTACGGTAACCAGTGATGATTTAGAGAAAAGGACGGTTACGAAATCTTCCCTCGCTTTGCAAGGACAGATGAGTGGAATCTCGGTAAGACAGGGATCAGGAAATCCCGGTAATAATCAGGCTTCGCTACTTATACGGGGACAAGGAACCTTTAGTGGTGCAGGTACCAGCCCGTTGGTTTTGGTTGACGGTATTGAGTCTTCCTTAGATAATGTTGATCCTGCTGATATTTCAAGTATTTCCGTTTTAAAAGATGCTGCTTCTGCAGCCATATTTGGTTCCAAGGCTGCTAATGGAGTTATTTTAGTAGAAACAAAATCAGGAGTTGCCGGTAAGCCTGTGATTAGTTATAGTAGCTATGTTGGAAAAGACCGACCGACGTTTATACCCGAAATGATTAATTCCTGGGAGTACGCTGAAGTGATCAACTCGATAAACCCGGGAACATATTCTGAAGAAGCGATTCAGAAATATAAAGCGGGGAACGATCCCAATTATCCCAATTTTGATCATATAAAATATTTGTTTGAATCTGGCAAAGGAATTGAAACAAAGCAGAATGTATCAGTGAGTGGAGGCGCTCCTGCTGCCCGCTATTTGTTCTCTTTTGGTTATTTCAATAATCAGGCTATTATAATGAAAAACAATAGCGAACGATTTGATTTACGCTTGAATTTGGATAGTAAGATTAGTGAGAAACTAAGATTTAATGTTAAGTTATCCGGGTTAATGGATAATAGTAAAGAGCCTTCATCTGCCTATAGTTCGGGAGTGGGCGGCATTGTTCTGGGCGCTATGAGAAACGCGAATCTGATCCCAGGCCCTACACCGGATGGTTATTGGGGAAGGAATGAAACACTTCATCCGGAGGCTGATCTCAACAGCAAGTCTTTTGTAAAGAACCTGGCATATAGCTTTTATAGTAATGGTCAGTT
>JACFNM010000745.1:253-1104 GCA_019454915.1 Chitinophagaceae bacterium | reverse complement strand
ATCCCTCCCGTTATCATTGGTTACTGGAATATAGACTTACTGATTGCTATCATCCTTGCGCTTATTCTGGTCAGGTTCGTCCTGTGGATATTCAGACCCCTTATTATCCCAGCGTTCTTACTGGTGGCGGGGTTCTTAGTGTACAGTGAATTTATGAATGGTTATAACCTAAGCCATATCATCCTGGACTACAAGAACCTCGTTACCAGGAGTTGGGACACCAGGGATTATAAAGAAAAAGACTTATACCTGATTAAGCCTAATCTTTTCGATTCAGGGGTTGAAAAAGCGGTGAAAGGGATGAAATCCAAAATAAATCCCCAGGACTCTGTTACCCGAAATTTCGCCGTAACACACGCGATTGAATATTACGACGAATATCATAAGAAATACGGGCCAATTGTTCGCTACCTGTCTCTGTTCAAATACATCAATAACCATTTCAAATATGTGGGCGACCCGGATCGGGATGAATACTTCGCATCTCCCCGCGAAACCATTGAAAATGGATTGGGCGGCGACTGTGACGACCACACCATCCTGATGATATCGGCAATGAAAGCGATTGGCGCCAGATGCAGGATGATATTGACCGAAAACCATGTGTATCCCGAACTGTATTGCGGTGATAAAAAGAATTTCAACAAAATGCAGGAAGCCATTACCCACCTGTTTGCCACGGAAGGCTTCAAAGGGTTATACTACCGGGAAGAGTTGGGCCATTACTGGATCAATCTCGACTATACGGCGAGGCATCCCGGCGGACTCTATGTGGACAATAAGGCTTATGCGGTAGTAGAATTCTGATGAAGGCAACCCCGATTAAGATCGTTCTTCTAACTTGCGGATGG
>JACFNM010000745.1:0-217 GCA_019454915.1 Chitinophagaceae bacterium | reverse complement strand
CTTTACTTTATAATTATACCATTTGTCTTTTAACAGTTTACGCATGGCATTATCGAAGTTACGGGTGACTACAAGGTTGCTGAATCCGGTAACGCGGTCTTTGGCAGAAGACAGGGCACGAACACTCACCGAATAGCCTCCTGTGAGGTATTGAATATAATGCCAATATCCGGCCGGCATAAAGATGGTTTCCCCAAACCGAATCGTACCTTCCCAT
>JACFNM010000170.1 GCA_019454915.1 Chitinophagaceae bacterium | reverse complement strand
AGCGATTCTTATATATTTAGATAGAACAATAACTGAGGATTTAGATCGGTTGGGGTCTTATAATATGGCTTTTAAATAAAGTTCAGGAGTCATTACAGGTAAACTAGTTGTCTTATAATCTCTGACATTCCGGGTAATAATAATACCAATTTCTTTTCCGACTACCGCTGAAAAATTTTGTAACGCGTCTTCGAAGTCTTGAAAACCTGAATTCAAAGCTTCCAAGATGACTTTTTTATCAATTACGGCGATGTCTAAAAAATTCATTAACATTTTTAGGTGTTGAATGATTTTTTCGTGGCTTGCGGTCTTTCTTAAAATATAATATACGTTGCTAATCATAACCGGGGTGACAAGTCCGTGTATTTTTTTTCTTTCACATAGGCCTAGTATTTGCGATGCCTCGTTAGAAAAGGGTTTCCTATCAAAAAGGAAATCGAGTATTACATCGGTATCAATTAATATTTTCTCCATTATTTATTTATGCTTTGCTGACAACCGGTTAGTTAGCTCTTTTTTGTAATCAAAATCTTTAGGTATTTTAAATGAACCCTTTAATGATTTGATAACAGGGGATAATTCTTCCGGATCCTGTGGTGACCGGTCTGTTAGCGTTTTCAGGTAATGTTCTACCAGGTCAGAAAGGCTTCTTCCCCTCTTTCGCGCGTATTTCTTTGCGTCTTCAATGATAGCACGTTCTATGGTTAAAGTTAATTTCGTATTCATGTCCTGCTTTTGACTGCAAAGATAGAATAATTCTCTACACGTGTTATGTTGATTGCCGTTATACGTGTAATAGTAAATGAATTTTTTATCATACATTCAATAACTTAAACCTTGAGTCGGACACAAAAAATAAAAGAAATGATGAAAAAGTTAGTTAATGTGTTGCTGTTGCTATCGCTCTATTATGTAACGGACGGACAATCACTCACTTTAATCAAAAACGGAAAGACAAAATATACCATAGTTATTCCGGAAAATGCAACCGTATTGGAAATTCAGTCCGGGAAGGTATTGCAGGACTATCTCTTCCGGATGACCGGCGTAACCTTACCGGTAGTGGCGGATAACACAGGCAACGCTCCGGAAGAGATTCTGATTGGCAGGGTTAACCGGGCTGAGCAGTCACAGGTAGATTATGCGCAGTTGAAAGATGACGGACTATTGATAAGGACTATTGGTAAGAAATTGATTTTAACCGGAGGGAAGGAGAAAGGCATTATTTATAGCGTATATACTTTCTTAGACCAGTACCTCGGCTGCAGGAAATATACATCCGATTTTACTTATGTGCCCCGGCGACGGAAAATATTTCTGCCGCCGGTAGATGATATGCAGTTACCGGTATTTGCTTACCGGGAGGTATATTATAATGACGTCTACGATCCGGAATTTATGAACTGGCATAAACTTCATTCCTTTGAAGGCAGGGGAGGAGCCAAAACACAGTGGGGCTACTGGGTACATACGTTTGGGAGTTTATTGAATCCGAAAGATTACGGCGAAACTCATCCTGAATATTTCAGCTATTATGATGGGAAAAGGCATGCGGGGCTGATGCCTTCCTGGGATAAAAAAAGTACACAGCCGGAAGCTCAGTTATGCCTCAGTAATCCCGATGTGCTGGAGATAGTATGTGAAAATCTGAAAAAGGCCATAGAGAAGAAACCGGAAGCGCTGTATTGGTCGGTAAGTCAGAATGATAATGTTAACTACTGCCGTTGCGAAAAATGCGCCGCTTTGGACAGTATGTACGCTGCCTACAGTCCTGGTGAAAAGATACTGAATACCCATTCAAGCGGATATTCATCGCTCGGCATGGGCTCTATACTCACCTTTGTAAATAAGGTAGCTGAGCGCTTTCCTGATAAAATTATTTCCACGCTGGCTTACCAATATTCCCGTACACCGCCAAAGGGGATTGTGCCCCGGAGCAATGTCAATATTATGCTCTGCAGTATAGAAAGTTCCCGCAATGATCCTATGACCATTGGGGATCAGGCTTTTTGCGAAGATTTGATAGGATGGGGGAAACTGACCAGTAATATACTGGTATGGGATTATGTGATCCGGTTTTCGCATTTATTTGCTCCCTTTCCCAATCTGCGGATTCTTCAGCCGAATATTCAATTTCTCAGGGATAATAATGTAACCGCTTTGTTTGAGCAGGGAAATATTCAATCCGGTGGTGATTTTGCTCCTTTACGGACGTATATGATTGCGAGGATGCTATGGAAGCCGGATATTGATATTGAGAAGGAAATGAATGAGTTCATAGATGCTTACTATGGACCGGCTGCTTCTGAAATCAGAGAATATGTTAATCTTATACACGATAATAACCAGGCGGGCAAGGGCGTGAGAATGTCCATATTCGGGAATCCCGTTCAGGAAAAGGAGACTTTTCTGTCGGAAAACCTGATTGCTCAGTATAACGGAATTTTTGACCGGGCGGAGAAGAAAGTGAAGGACAAACCCGAATATTATGTAAGAGTCAGGTCTGCGCGTATGCCCGTATATTATGCGATGCTGGAAATTGCTAAAGATGAAAAGACGGGCAACAGAGGAGCGTTTTTTCAAAAAGAAGATGGCGCCCTGATCCCTAAATCGGAAATAGAAGATGTTTTATATAATTTTTATTATCAGGGCGTAAAAACGAAGGTCAGCCGCACTTCGGAATGGCATACCCCGCCCAAAGAATACCTTGAAAAGTACATTTTGTTCTTAAATAACCGGGAGGAATGACTTTTTTTTCAGGTTTTAACATTAATTAACAAAGGCGGAGTAGTACTATTTATCTGTTCAGGCGTCTTATTATTTTACAAAAAGAGGAACAAAAGTTGTTTCTTCATAAGCAGTTAGTTTTGATTGGGCGCTTATTTTTATAAGCGCCTTATTATTTTATTGATTATTTGTAGATCAATGAGAGTCGGGGGGACCCATAGTTGGTAAAGGAGATTTAATCGGAGAAAAACGTGGTTCGAAACGAAATTAATTCTTTGCTGACAGCAGTTCAATCTTTTGAAATACCAATCCGTAATGACTTCCGGGCGGATTGGATTTCATCACTTCTCCGTTCCAGTCGGCAAAGTTACCCGAATACAATAGCCACATCGTCCTGCCATCCCTGCTGATGAATTTCGAGGGAATATTTACAAAATAGGCCTGCTCGCCAAAATCTTTCATGTAGGTTACCAGTTTCCAGTCGCCGGTCAGTGAATCCGATTCTAAGATATAGGTGTTCATTTTCGAGCAGGTATTACCGCCGTCAGTAACCACCATCAGGTATTTTTTGAGGGGTGCATTATAGGTGATGGTTACGCAACCCATGTTGTTGTTCCATTCCAATAAGGGCTTTATCTTTTGAAAATCATGCGTCCAGACAGGACGCCCCTGTTTGTCTTTTCCTGCATAAAATTCGTATTTGGAGGAGTCATTCATATTTTCAATGGAGGGAGTAACTCTTAGCAGGTAAATTTGATCACCCGTAATCCAACTGTTATTCCAGAAACGCCATTTGGTGTCCGCGGTGTCTCCGCCATGAGCTATTAAATAGGCTTTTCCATCGGGAGAATGCTGCATGTTTTTTCCAAAATCTACAAAGTGTGGCGATCCGATTTTTACCGGATAACCATTGATGCCGTTTTCTCCGAATATCGGTTTATGTCCATTATGCGGCGTCTCCGTCCAGGTCTTGCCGAAATCTTTTGAATAGCGAAATCCAACGAAGGGGCCTATCCAGGGCCAGTTCACCCGGATATTGCCCCACTGCGTTGAACTCTCAGGGCCTAATCCATAGGTGCCATAATACCAAACGCCATTATATACTAAGGAGCCGCAGGGATAGCGACCCATATACGGGTCCGATGGTGAATTATAAAGTCCGATGCTGTAGGCCTGAAGTGAAAGCGGATCATCGCCGATCATCACGCCTGCCCCGGTAACATTAAGGCGGGGCCCGTTTCCTGAATTGGATCTGTCGAGATAGCCGTCTACTCTTCTGGTGGCGCCATCTGTCCATGGAGAATATAAGGTATCATTGGAAGCCCAGGAAGGATACCAGGTGTCTCCATATCTGAATCCGCCTTTTAAACCCGTAAATCTTATTCCGGTGAGTTGACGGGAAGCTTCAAAAGGGCAATCATCAGGAGGAGTTGATTCCCACACAAAAGCCGGATAAGTGAGTGTATCAGGTTTGATAACGACTGTTTGGGCATCAGTGGTTGACAGTTTCAGGGACAAAAACAAAATCAACAGTATCTGAATGGCTTTGGGCACTATCATGCTGTCTGAACTTTTAAAAGGTTAGTTAATGTCCACTTGTGCGTAACTGATGGTATTTTCTTTGCCTTCCTGCGTACCTAAAATATCAATCCGGTGGGATGGAGAACATCCGGCTCTTTCATTTGCCGTATGAAACAGGGTGAAAGCCTTCTTTAGTGGAATTTGTTGTATAGTACCCCTTTTCCCGCCTGGTAATATTTCCATCACTGCATTTTCAGAGATTGCTTTTCCGTCAGCCTGCTTTCCCGTCTGATAATAAATGACGAATAACCGACCATCGGGCAAAGCCTGAAATCTTGCATTACCTGCCACATACACCTGGTCAGCGTCTCCTTCCCGGCAGGTCAGCAGTGCATTCCGGGTAACTATCTTTCCTTTTTTGATGACAGCATAATTTAATGAGCGTTCCTGTTTTTCCTTCGGAAAGAAGCGTTCCCGCAGTCGTTCGTCAATAGCATATTCTATCCATAGAAGATGTACATTTCCTTCTTTGTCCAGCCACAAATCCTGATTGCGGATATGACCGGCAGTCTTATCGCGGTTGGCAATTTCTATCCATGAATGAAATCGCTTTTGAGTAATATCATCTGTCCATGAAAAATAGAGTCTTCTGAAAACATAATCCCAGGTAGCTCCTGTCAGCTCTTTTTTATAATTCCTCCAGGCATCTATAGGTTCAACGATGTCTCCAGTGGAAAAGAAGTACACCTGCTTGTTTCGGATAGCCACATTGCTGTAACAAAGCCTGAGCGGAACTTCTTTGCCGTTGTAGGTATCCGTCGGCCAATAAATCTCATCGCTGGACTGCCATACGCCCTGTTTGTTCCTAAAACTCCATTCTGCGTGATGATACATATAGTTTTGAAAAAGGATCAATTCCTGATTTTCCCCGTCCACGGCAAATGCCCTGTATGAATGATCGTTAAAACCGGGGTTGATTTTCCAGGCCGGAATCAAACGTTCGTAAGGCTGCGGGAGATTATTACCGTCAAATTGTAATATCTCCGGATGTGTTAAGCAGTATTCAATGCAGGAATCTGCCTGTTTAGGATTAACGGAAAGTAAAATCTTATCTTCTCCAAAAGTGGCCAGCGGGCAGGGCTCTCTCGTGAGGTTGATCAAATCCTTCGCTTCTAATTTCCATCCCGAATCAAATCTTTTAAACAGCAACCATTTGCAGTTGCTAAGCCCTTTAACTTCGGGAACGGTTTCCAATCCGCTGGCAAAAACCTGGTTACCGGCTCTTATGATATTGGTCATTCCCTGGTCCCACATGGGGCCGGCGCCGTTATTGGCAGATACAAAAGTGTAGATATCCTCTTCTGATTTGAGTTGAAGTTCGAAAGCCTCCGGACGGTAGGAATCTCCCGGTTGATTGGCGGATAAAGAATTCCCCGTTAAAATTCCGAACGAAATGGCGCCTCCCTGTTGTATAAATTTTCTTCTGTTCATAGCGATTCAAGGTGTTGAAGCCGGGATATGATGTTGATATAAAAAAGTCTGTCCTCAAAATAGAACAAATTTGTGAACTAAAGCCCGATTTCAGATTAAACTATAGTAGCTTACAGCATTGTTTTTTGAAACCCAATCTGCTATGTCAAGGTCTTTTTTGCTGTTTGCGTTGCTGTATATTTCTTTTACGGCGTTTGCCCAACCAATCCGGTTGAGTCAGCTCCCTGTATATGATCCGATAAAATTGCGTTTTCAGGATGACTGGCTTATCAGCAGACAAACGCCTGTGTCAGATCTGTATAAAACAAAAGAAGGTTATATGGTGATGAGTAATGGGCTTGTCAGCAGAACATTTACGGTTTCGCCCAATGGAGCTACCATTGCATTAGATAACCTGGTAACCCATGAGTCGCTGGTGCGTGCGGTATCGCCGGAAGCGACAGTATGGGTTAACGGGCATGAAATTAAAGTGGGCGGGCTGACGGGGCAGCCAATTGGGAATTATCTTCTACCCGAATGGATACCCGAAATGAAAGCCGATCCTTATGCGCTTCGGTTGACCTCTTATAATACTTCACCCATTAAGGCGCGCTTTGAATGGAACCGCCGGAAGGATTGGTCGCCTCAGCAGATGCCCTGGCCACCAAAGGGATTGGAATTAACTTTCACGTACGAAGCTGACGCGGCCGCTATACAGCATTTCCAAAACAAACGTGGAGGCGATGCGGGGAGGAATATATTATTAAGGGATGATTTTATCAGCTTGTCTTCGGAATGGAAGGTGGTGACGGCCAATGCACCGGCCAATGCTTTTAATAATGAAGGGAAGGCGGGAGAGGTATTAGCGCCGGCGAATGCCGTTGTTTATGGCGAGCAGCCTTTACCCGCAGATACACGCGTGATCGTTTGTAAATTGAATACGGGTACGGACAAAAGTACAGACTATGGCCCGGGTGTGGCAATAGCGTTTGCAGATGGTCAAACGGCGAAATTCTATTTGTCACCGGGGAGCAAACATTTTTCACTCACGTACAAAAATAAGAGAGAACGTTTTGAGGGATTAGAACCCGGGAAGTCTTATTATACACGGTTGCAACTGGACGGTAATGAAATACAGTATTCAATATCAGACGATGGGGCGCATTACCGGCCACTTGGCTCTGTAAAGATTGAAAGCGCTCCGTTACTCATTCGCCTCGGTAAAACGGATGTGAAAGGTGAGGGTACTGCTAAAGGAGAATCCGGCTCTTTGGGAAGGAGTAAGATTGAACAATTGCTGATATTGGGTGAGTCAAAATCAGACGTCGGCGATTTTAATTTTTTGAAAGGATTGAGGGTAAAAGTGCACTATGAAATTTACGACGGATTGCCCCTTATCAGTAAATGGGTTACTGTTGAAAATAACGGCACACAGGAGATAATTGTCAATAACATTAAGAGTGAGCAATTGGCAGTAACGGAAGGAGAGAGTGCCGTTGAACATAAAGACCGTTGGCAACTGCCGCCCATTTTTGCGGAAAGCGATTTCGCTTTCGGTTCGGGTACCTCTAATGCAGCAGAGAATGCCTGTCTAGAATGGCTGACGGATTCAACATATACCACGCAGGTGAATTACGCGCTTCAGACGCCAACCATACTTAGCTGCATGCCAAAAACGGGTATGGGACAGGAATTAGAGCCGGGAGCTTCATTTGAAAGCATGCGTCTTTGGGAACTGGTTTACGACAGTTATGACAGGGAAAGAAGAGGACTCAGCATGAGAAAGATGTATCGTACCATTGCGCCCTGGGCGACTGAGAATCCCATCATTATGCACGTAAGCCGGGCTGAAGATGAACCGGTGAAGAAAGCAATAGATCAATGCGCCGAAGTAGGTTTTGAAATGGTGATTATGACTTTTGGGAGTGGGTTCAATATTGAAGATACTTCGCAATATAATCTTCGCCGTATGAAGGCGCTGAAGGATTATGCGAGGTCGAAGGGAGTTTCTTTAGGCGGTTATTCTTTGTTAGCCAGTCGCTCAATTGATGCTGCCAATGATGTAGTGATGCCTCCGGGGATGAAACCTGCTTTTGGTAATTCGCCCTGCCTTCAAAGTGAATGGGGGCGTAATTATTTCAACAAACTCTATCATTTTTACGAAACAACCGGACAGGATTTGCTGGAGCACGACGGATCTTATCCCGGCGATGTGTGCGCTTCAACGAGTCATCCGGGACACAGAGGACTGGAAGATTCGCGCTGGAAACAGTTCAGGGAGATTCAGGATTTTTATCGCTGGTGCAGAAGTAAGGGTGTTTATCTGAATGTGCCGGACTGGTATTTTTTAAATGGCAGCAATAAAATCGCGATGGGTTACAGAGAAACTAACTGGTCATTGCCCAGAGAATTACAGGAGATTATCGAAAGACAAAATATTTACGACGGCACCTGGGAAAAGACTCCGTCTATGGGCTGGATGTTCGTTCCTCTGGTGCAGTATCATGGTGGTGGCGCTGCCGCGACCATTGAACCGTTGAAAGAACATTTGCCGCATTATGAACAGCGACTGGCTAATTTATTCGGTGCGGGTGTACAGGCTTGCTACAGAGGTCCTCAATTATATGATGCCACTCAGACCAAAACGCTGGTGAAGAAATGGGTTGACTTCTACAAGAAACACCGGCAGGTACTTGACGGAGATATCATCCATATCCGTCGTCCGGATGGCAGGGATTACGATGCCATCTTACACGTGAATCCGCAGGGAGAAGAAAAGGGATTACTGATGGTATATAACCCTTTGAATGAAGTCATCGTCAGGGACCTGGAGATTGACTTGTATTATACCGGATTAAAGAACGAAATCACGATCAGTGAAAAGGATGGCGCTGTTTCAAAAAAAAGGTTGAATGGAACCAGGTTAAATATACAGGTGAAGTTACCGGCTAAAGGTCAGTCGTGGTTTGTATTTACACAGTGAACAGGATAGAAACGGGAAAATTGACTTTCATCGTTGGCATATTGATTGCGACAGCCTCGAT
>JACFNM010000744.1 GCA_019454915.1 Chitinophagaceae bacterium | reverse complement strand
AACAACAGCAGGCGGCCGGCACACCCGGTCAAACCACTGTGACGGTTACCCAAACTACTTACGACACTCAGGGGCGGGTAATAAAAACAGAAAAGAAGCTTAGCAACACCCAGGTCAACGGCAATACCATGTCTGACCTTACTACCGTAACTACCATGGAATATGATGAGTTAGGACAGCTCAGGAAAAAAAAGCCTGGCAGTAAAAAGGATCCTGCTACCGGTACCTATTACAGTCCGCGTCAGCCGCTGGAGGAGATGGCATACGATTACAATATCCGGGGCTGGCTGCTGGGTATCAACAAAGACTATATAACGGGAACATCCAATAGCGACCGGTATTTTGGCTTTGAACTGGGCTACGACCAGGACCCTTCCATAGGTAGCTACGCACATAAGGAATACAACGGTAATATCAGCGGTGTTCTGTGGAAAAGCGAAGGAGATCAGCAAAAGCGGAAATACGATTTTAGCTACGATGCGGCCAACCGGTTATTGAAAGCAGATTTTAATCAGCAGGCAGGAGGCGCGGGCTTTGACAAAAGTGCGGGTATAGATTTTAGCCTTGGCGGCGATCCCGCCACAGGCGGCGCCATGAAGTACGATGCCAATGGCAATATAACAGAGATGTGGCAGACCGGGCTGCAACTGGCTTCTTCCGCAGTAATTGATAAGTTAAATTATACGTACCTCAATGAAAATAGCAGCAACAGACTGGTCAAAGTGACGGATGGAGTCGCCGGCGCCGATAACGGCAAACTCGGTGATTTTAAGGACGGCGCCAACCCGGGAGACGATTATGCCTACGATGCCAACGGCAACCTGCAATACGATCACAACAAGGCTATCAGCTCCATCACCTACAATCATCTTAATCTGCCGGCTGTAATAACCGTTACCGGTAAAGGCGCCATTACTTACCTCTACGACGCAGCGGGCAATAAGCTCAAAAAAGTAATCGTCGAAGCCCCTTCAACCACCAACGGCAATAAAACGATCACCACTACTACCACTTACTGTAGCGGTCTGGTATATGAAAGCAGGACCATCAGCCCTGCAGATCCCAACCGTCCTGATTATACCGATAAATTGCTTTTTGCAGGTCAT
>JACFNM010000169.1 GCA_019454915.1 Chitinophagaceae bacterium | reverse complement strand
CAAAAGGATTCCAGTTGCCGTGTTCTGCGCCCTTTTCAGAACCCGGCTTCCATCCTGCGTCCCACCACATCAATATATCTCCGCTGCGTTGAGGATTATATCCGTTGATAAACATTTGCCTGATTCGCTCAGGCAACGTGACACTGGTAAGTTCAGCAGTAGCATAGGCGTTCTCGATACCAGGTTCTTTTGCTAATTGTTGAGCGACAAAACGGGCGACGGAAATTTTATCCAATCCCTTCTTTTCTATCAAGTCGTGATTCAGATAGACCTGTGCACCACTGAATGCGGAAATCAATTCAGAAGCACCATACTTATTCCGCACTGCTTCTCTGGCATGCTGCACGATATCTTCCTCATTCAATAAGCCCGTCGGTAATTTGTGTGCCTTCAGATACCCAGGCGATTGATTGCCTCCGTGGTCAGCAGTAATGAAAAACAGGTACCCTTCTTTTCCAAAACGATTGTCGAGGTAACCGAAAAAATTTTCCAATTCCTTATCCAGCCTGAGATAATTATCCTCCTGTTCAATGGAAGTGGGGCCAAAGTGATGTCCTATTCTGTCCGGAGTGGAAAGACTGACCGCCAGCAAATCGGTAAATGCCCCTTCTCCCAGATGATAGCCTTCAATAGCCGCCCTGGCAAAAGCAAGAGTTAGTGTATTCCCAAAAGGTGTGCTGGTAAGAGAGGCTTTCTTATGTGGAAATACTGGTCGCTCTTCACCACTGAGTATGTTTTCATAATCCACATCATCCCGATCACTGAGCACGTAGGAATCAATGGGATAAAGGGTATTCCATCCATCCGGAAGCAGGGAATCTTTCCAGTTGATTTGATTAAACCGGTTTACCCAATCCGGCAAGGTATCCATATAAAAAGTGCTGGACGTAAATTTTCCTCCTTCGTACCAAAACGCACCATTTGAGGTATGGCCGGCAGGAAGAATAGCCGCACGGTCTTTTATCGCCAGTCCTACCACTTTACTCTGGTAGTGAGTAGCTATCCGCATCTCATCGCCGATGGTTGTGGTCAGAAGGTTACGAGGCGACCGCCCCTCTTTCTGCTCATTTCCGATAATGTTGACTGTGGTATCTGCCACATTGGAAATTTCTCTGCCCAAAGACCGGTCATACCAGGAATTTTCAATAATACCGTTTATAGCCGGAACAGACCCGGTATATACCGAAGAATGACCACAGGCTGTGGCCGTGGGCACGTGATTATTCATCGTATTCTCACAACTAAATCCTTCCCTGAGCAGCCTCTTAAATCCTCCTTCTCCATACCTGCTTTGGAACTTATATAAATAATCCCAGCGCATTTGATCAACCATGAGACCGATCACAATTTTAGGCTTTTGATCTTTCGGTTTATTGGCCGTACGACTACAGGAAACCAGCAGTATCCCGCTCAATAAGATCAGACCTGTGTATTTTAACTTATATTTCATTTTGATGAGTCATTATTATATTCTGATAGTCATACCCATTTGAAGTCTGTCAGTTCATAATTCGTACTTCGCCCACCTTCATCCTTCTGTTGCAAAATACCTTTGTCAATCAGATCTCTTATATCTCTTAACGCCGTATCCGTGGAAGTCTTCGTAATCTTTGCCCATTTCGAAGATTGCAACTTACCTTCGAAACCGTCTAAAAGTTTATTGAGCATTAAGCGCTGCTTCTTCTTTGGCGGAGAATCTCATCGCATTCATCCGTTCAATCAATTTCCCCGACACCAACCCCACTTCGTCAAACACGGCGTTTATGCTCCCGTCCTGCCATTGATGAGTCATCTATTTTTTTACTCGTAGACGTATTTGGACATCACGGAAAGCCGACTATGCGGTAAATATAGCAATCAATCATCGCATAATTGCGGCGATTAATTACTCTTTTCACCGCAGGAAAAGAAGATTTGATATACCCGTTCTCTGTTCACATAATCTTCCTGTTATTGACTATATCGCTTTCCCTTTAGCAATACAGATGAAGCCCGTGATTCACCTCCATCACCGAAACCAAATTTATCAGCACAATCTTGTCGTTTATGCCAACTAAATATTTCATCCTACCGTTCAATGAGTTTATTGTTTTTCCCCTTCCGTTTAACCAGATCAAAAGCATCAAATAGTTCATCTGCAGAGGTATAGGCTCTGTACTCCAATTTGTTCTTATCTACCGTTATCACCTGGTACAATTGCGTATATACGGCTGATTTATCCATCCAGGTTTCGGTTGCCACATCATGATCG
Source organism: Chitinophagaceae bacterium (assembly GCA_019454915.1). GTDB lineage: Bacteria > Bacteroidota > Bacteroidia > Chitinophagales > Chitinophagaceae > Agriterribacter. The sequence continues at coordinate 6,538 of JACFNM010000169.1, read as the reverse complement.
GTCATTTTTGGACCGCTTACGGACACCACGTACATGGTGCCTGAAGTTTCGCCTTTCTTCTCCATGGGAATATTCTTCATGCCCCGCGCATAGGTATGGTCATGCCCCTGAAGCACCAGGTCCACTTTGTATTTATCAAATAAAGGTTTAAAAGTTGCCCGCATTCTCTTGTTATCCCGCGTGGTCTTGGTGGAAAATATAGGATGATGAAAAACCACCACCGTCCATGAGTTGGGGTTATGACTTAACACACTATCCATCCAGACTTTTTCTTTTTCAAGGTACTCGTCTGTCTCCTCTACCATATAGGCGTCGAGTGAAATAAAGCGTACGCCCTGTATATCCGAGAAGTAACAGGTTTCTTCCAATCCTTTGGGCCCGTTTTCAGGGAGCGTAAACTGGGCGCGCCAAAAAGGAGATAAATCTTTGTCAAAATCGCCCCTGCCATAATCATGATTTCCGGGCGAGGGCATGTTGGGAATCGTGGCATGAATAAATGAGCCGGCGGCAAACCATTCCCCCCATTCTTCGTCATTACTATCCCGGTTAACCAGGTCGCCTGCATGCAGCATGGCTTTTACACCGGGCATGCGTGCATAAGCCCCGCGGATTACTTTTGACCACATGGAAAATAATCCCGTTTGGGCGTCACCAAAGTAAAGAAAGGAAAATTTCTCATGCTTATCGGAAGCCGTTCTGAACTGAAACCATTCACTCCAATGGTCTCCACTACCTACCCGGTAGCTATAAAGTGTATTGGGCTTTAAACTATTAAAGACAACTGAATGATAATTGGCCGTCACGCCCCTCCATTTGATCTCCTTATAGAAATCATCCCGGGATGCGACCGTCTCCGTCCGGGCAGTCAGTCGTACCGCATCCTTCACCGACAAAGGATTGGCATTAGCCGGAATAATTTCTGCGAATGCCGTTGAAATAGCCGTACTTGTTCTCCAGGTAACCGCCTGAGATGTTGCCGGATCTTGCGTAACGGTCAGGTTTATCCGGTCGGGCGCCTGACCCGGTGTATAGGGATTTTCAAGATATTGAGAAAAGACAGTATAGGGAAGAATCAGGGAAAAGCACATCATCCATCTCACAGACAGGGTTTTTCGGCTAAGATTTGTTTTGAAAAGCATCATATTCACGTGTTATAAAATGATTATAAAAAATTACCAGTTCAGTTTAGGAAACCAGTTTTGGGCATTCCTGAAATATATTTTATCCAATACCGTTTCAGGCAACCTGAGCCCCTGAAAAACGCCTTCAAATGATGAAGTGCGCATGGTATCTTCCGTACAAAAAAATTGCCAGTCGCTGAGCCACGCACGATGGACAAACGCTTCAACTTCCTCCGGCGCTTTCGTGTCATCCACAATCCGGTCGGTGCCATAAAGGATCCGGTCCTGGTATTTTATGAAAAAGTCCTGCACTTTTTTTCTGTTGTGTAAAGATTGTAGTTGAAGATGCGTTACGCGGGCCGCCATATCCACCGCCATATTTGGAAACCGATCCAGTCGCTTAGCAAGTTCATCGGTATCCCATTCCAGGCTTCCCAGATGCGCTCCGATAAATTTCAAACCGGGGTTCTGCTCCAACATATTATCTCTCGCCTCAATCTGTTTTTCGTAGGATGGATATTCCGGGTGAAGAAACATATGATACTCCGGATGACGGGTATAATAACTTTTATCACTCCTGATGGTCATTTCTTCGATAGGTAACCAGCAATTTTTCGGTTCACCGAGATGACCTATCACCGGAATATTTTTCTTAACCAGAAAATCCCAAATCGGTTTGAATCTTGAATCATCCACCATCACCCATTTTCCTTCCTTATCCTTCAGCGTCATTCCAATATCTTTATACACCTTCACGGCAACGGCGCCCGCATTTATGGATTGATCCAAATGCTTAATGGTTTCGTCTACCCACCCATCGTCGTTAAAGCCTTTAAGAGAAAAAGTAGTGGCAAAAGCTACTCTGTCAGGGAAAGATTTTTTTTGTGTAATAGCGTATTGTTGCTGAATTCCGATATCAGGACCGTCTTCCACCACAATGGATATCAGGCGGAAATTATCCTTTCGCGCCTGGACGGCAAAACCCGAATCGTTAGTCCGGATATGAACGTGGGCATCTATCTTTTTTACATTATCAAAATCTTCCATTGAGTAATAAGAAGAAGAAGTTGATTGTTCGCGTGAGACTGACGAACAGGAGAACAAGACCGATATAAGCCCTCCCGTAAGCAGTAGTATCATCCATTGATTATTCCTTTTCATCCGCTAACCTGATTTTCCAGTCAGTAAATTCTACCTGGTACTGTTGCTTGTCAGGAGCGCCGGCGGCAAGACCTATGTCAATGGCTTCTGCAACACCGGGTAAATCCGTAGTATGCCGCTCGATGATCCAGTTTTTACCATCTGTACTGATGTATCCGCTGAAACTATTTCCATGCCTTACCAATTTCAGATATATAGGCGTAGTTTGATTTTCAGGCAGATTGGTACTGCTCGCTTTATGCATACAACCTTCGCCAAATTCGTCATATTCAATACCGGCACGGGCAGGCGTGGTGAATACCAGCACCGAACCTTTACTCCCGGGCACCACGTCAAAACTTTTTGTCATGTCATTCCTGACAAACAATCCGGAACGAAACCATTGATGAGTTTGCTGACCAAACCGGTTCACGGTAACGGTGGCTAGGAAATCTCCCTTAATTCCTTTGATATATGCCGCGGCATAGGAATCTTCCGCATGAAAAAAATCAGAGCCGCCGGCGGTAATCCGAAAACGATTTGATTTCACATCCGCATCTATAGAATAGGGCTGTGCTCTCGGCGCACAATATTGTAAAACGGGAACTTCGGAAAGATTCAGTTCTTTGGCTTTAAATACTTTTATCGTTCGTGAAACACTATTCTCAATTTGTATCTGATGTTGCCCCGGAACAGGCGTCCATTCAAAATAGACCCTCAGGGTATCGTTTGGCTTCAGGGTAACCATCTGTTTCTGCATCTCCTGCCCATCCTGCATTAAGGCTGTATTCAGGTTTTGCTGAACAGCAGTCAGGTTCCTCGCCAGCGCTGACGCCCGAACTTTTTCTCCCTGTGTTAACCTGTCTCCGGACAATTGCAGTTCCTCAAAAACCACCTGGGGTCTTTCACCCTCCACCTTCACCACCTGGTAAGGTGTTGAGCCAACCGCAAAACGATGTTCGCCCTCTTCATATATTCTAATCTCAAACTCTATTTTACCGGTGTTATTTTTTATACAGGGAAACAATTTCTGCTCTCTTATCTTTCCATCCACATAAAGCACCACCGGCGCTACTCCCGAACCTCCCTTATTCGTCACTTCCGCACTAATCCTGATAACACTACCCGTTACAGCAGAACCGGATGCAGTTTGAGTGGCGGATGTTATCCTGAGATTGCTTTCTTCAAAAACAGGATTTCCTTCTATAAACATTTCAGGTTTACTCGACGGAGCATCTATCAAGAAATTATTCCGGTAAATGTTATCCTCCGGCAAAGCGGCGCAGAGTTTCCACTCTCCCTGCTGCAGATTATAGTAAATGTTTTCTTCGGCTGTCCAGCCATTGGATAAGTTGTCAAACCAAAATCCGTCATTCTCGTTAAAAAAACCGGCGTGCACATCGTGTACCAGGTTTCTGCGAATCACCGAATTAAACGTCATCCCCGCTGTTGTAATAGCGCCCGCATCATCAGAACTTTCAAGTACATTATCCAGGTGGTTGTATTCTACAAGATAACCTCCGTCAATAGCCTCTTCAAGATTTTTCCATCCGCCTACATAGATGGCAAATCGTCCACGGGTTCGGGTGATATAATTATGGGAGATGGTCGTCATCAATGAATAAGAAGCCGCAATATTGGTTCCGGCACAATCCGAAAACTGATTGTACGAAATCAACGTTTGCCGGGTTATTTCCCGTCCGTCGGAAGGATTGGCCGGGCCGCTTACCAACACGGCGCCATTACCGATATCCTCAAAACGATTACGGAGAATACGGGTATCATAACATCCTTTCAACACGGACACGCCCACTCCGCCACAGGACCGAATGACAGACTGAGCCAGTTCGCAGGAAAAAGTTTGTTCGAAAAGGATAGCGCTGCTCTGAGCAATGGCCCCTTCAAAAGTCAAACCATAAAAGCGCAGATTGCGAACCGGCATCTGTACAGAACCCCTAACCGTAATCAGATTAGGGAGCACTGCCACCCCGGTATAGGATTGATTTGGATTTGCAGTGGCCGTTTCGGGTATATAACTGATTTCCTTTTGGTGCTTGTCAAAGTACCATTCACCGGCTGTATCTAATAATGATTTTATATTCTCTACATAATACCTCGGCGGAACAATCGTCAGTCCGTTCTCAGGCTTTTGAAGTGTGGCAACTCCTGTCTTTTCATTGATCTTCGCGATACTATTGACTCCCGTAAACCAACGCAGGAGCATCACGAGGCGGTTACCCGCTTTGTCTTTCCAATCCTTCAATTCACCCCTATGAAAATGGAGCTCATCAGGCGTAGCCGAAACCAGCGATGGCGTATAGTAGCCCGTATTGGGTGTGCGGGCAAGCGTTTGATTCTTCCCATCTACTAATAACATCGCTGCAGTATCTGCGTTGAGAGGCGCAGTCCAAACCTTCCCTTTCTTCTTCCAGTCCTTTACCGGTACCGCTCCGGTGATTACCGGCTTCTCTCCCGGATAGGCTGCATAAGTGACATAATGATCTCTCAGCTTTCGATATTCTACCGCACCCGTAGGTAAGTTTGTTTCTACCCTTTCTCCACCATCTTCGGGAGAGAATGTCAACGGCTCACTCAATGGATAAACCCCTTCACGGATATACACCAGGATATCCCTGCCCTTGCCGAAAGGATGCGGTGAGCCGATATAGGGAATAACGCCCGCAGCCGCTAAATTTTCTATGGGTGAAAGTTTGGGTAAATAGAGTTGTTGCTTTAGCTGCCGTACCGCGTGCTTTGCCCGTTCAATCGTACGGAAGGGGCCGTCCGTCCGGGCAGCGTTCGGCGCGGGCAAGGTACCGGTCCAATTATCATTCCCCTCCGAAGAAACATATAAATCTGCTTTTTCAGGATAATCAAAAGGTATCCATTTTTCACCCTGCAATAATTTACCATCGCGATGCACAGATGGTGTTTGCGCTTCAACAGAAAAAAAGCTGACGCCGCACAGGACAACGAAGCCCGTCACCATCCGGAGTCTACATAATTTTATCATACTTATTCTAAAAAACTGATTAATCGCAATTGTCGGATACTTCTTCTCCAAAACCAGATGATAGTAACCGGAGAACATCTCCATTTTTTTCGATAAAAGAATCATCTACCCCTTCAGTTGGATCATGGTATCCTCAAACATATCTTTCAAAGCCTTCATTCTTAAGTAAGCATCTTTTGTAATACCACCCGCTCGCCTACGGCGACTGATTGGTTTTATCGGTAGTCCTCTCAATTGCAGGAAAACCTTTGCCAGCAGAGGATACATCATACCCGCCGTTCCGTCCATCACCGTAAGCCGTGCATTGAGCCAACTTAGACGTTCACTATTTTCGCGACGATTCACCATCTTAATCAGTTCAACATAGAGTTCAGGATGACAATTGGCCGCAATCGGCGATAACCCCGCTCCGCCATCCTGTAAGGAGGATAAGGCAGTAGGCGTATCTGCATTAAAAAAGGAAAGCGAAGTATCTTCAACAGCTTTAATTTTTAATCTAATCGCATCCGGGTCACAACTGGTGTCTTTATGATAAACAAAACGCCCGCTTTCACCAAGCCACTTCATCAATTCCGGCGACAACAGCCTTTTGTACGGCGAAGGGCACTCATATATGCCCAGGGGAATATTCCCTGTGAGCTTTAATAATTGTTCAATTTTTTGTTTCAGCTTATCATCATTTTCATCTCTGCGGGCTATTATACTGGATATTAAAACAACAGCGTCTACGCCCGTGTCGTGCACCTGCTTTATAAACTCAGCATTTTGATTAACCGAATGCGTAAAGGTTCCGGATGCTACTACGGGTACTTTTCCTTCTGCAATTTTCAGCGTAGTGCGAATAATCTGTAACCGCTCCTCCGGCGAGAGTTCATACATTTCACTGGACGCGCAGTTGGCAAATAAACCGTTTGCACCTGTCCCGATATAAAACTCAGTCAACTTTTCCAATGCGGGGTTATCAATAGCAAGATTGTCCCGGAATGGTGTTAACATTACCGACCAAAGTCCTCCCGGAATCTTCTTCAAATCGCCCGTAGATTGAGGATGGTTTACCGACACCGCTTCAAGAGCCGGCAGGGCTGTTCCGATTCCTGCCAACGTAGTAGCAGCCATTCCTAATAATCCCTTCCTGATAAAATTTCTCCTTCCTTCCATTATTCAAATCGTATTTAAGCATATGTATAAAAAATCTTTACTGCCCTTAGTATCTTCTCTCTGTTTAATAAGAAAAAATACAGGTGATGATAATAGGTACGGGGTG